>JALYZH010000263.1 GCA_030948945.1 Gemmatimonadota bacterium
AGCCGGATTCCATTGATCGCTGATCTGTCGATCGGACGCTGCGAGTACGCATCGTTGAACGCGTATGTCGGATCGCTCCATCACCCGCCCAGGATATAGCGATTGCTGCCCGTTGCGTTGGAGCACCACTCGCGGACGTTTCCAGCCATGTCAAACACGCCGTACCCGCTCATGCCACGCGACGCATTTGCGGGTAGCGGACCATCTCCGCCAAAGTTGCTTGCCGGGATTATAAACGCACTCAAACCTGTAGTGGCCGCCCGGCCCCAGTGAAAGACCGTTGGCAACGATTTCCCGACAAACTTCGCGTAGGCTGCCGCTTCGTACCAACTGATCCCGCTGACCGGAAGATCGGCCTGACCTGCCGGCATGTCTCCGACTTCCCACGTGGCGGGACCGGGCCGTCCTGTTTTGTCCTTGAAAAGTGCGATCGCCTCTTCCCAATTCAGAGCCCGTCCATCCTTCTCGAATCCGGACTCCCAGAATTCCTTTTTTTCGTAACCGCCTGCATCCACGAAAGCCTTGTATTCACGATTAGTTACTTCGTGCTTGTCGATGAGGAAGTCGCTGAGCGCGATCGGGTCGACATTGTCGAGCCCTGGAAGATTCCCCCCAAAGTTCCCACCGCTCACCCGCACCATCTCCGGATAAGGGCCGGTCACGGGATCCAGCACGAGCGGGCTCGACGATACTACTGGCGCCAACCGGTCCACAGTCCGAAAGCCGGGTTTGACGATTCTCATCCGGGTGACTGCAAAGCCGGCCGGAACGCGGATCGAATCGGTCGGCGTCGTTCCCACCAGCACCCAATTGCTCGTGTCGGCGAACGATGTCCGATAGATTTTTGCTCCCGCCGGATCGCTGCGATACACAGTACGTCTGCTGAACCTCGGCCACAGCGAGTTCAGCACGGAGTCGTTAGGAAGAACGGCGGCGGCTTCCGTCGCGAGGATGAATGCGCTGTCGTTAACTCCTGCATCGATGAATCTCTGAATCCGCGGAATCGCGACATCCTTTGCCCATCGTTCACGCCGCGAACGGGAAGTGAGAGCATAGGCGGCGCCTGCAATGAGCAGCAGCGCAGCACCAGCTCCGATCAGCATCCCTCTGCGACTAGCGGCCGTAGCGCCGAATCCGCGCGGAGCTTCAGGCGGCGTCGCGAACCCCTCGAGCGCGGTCAGCAATTCCTCCGCGGTCTGATACCGCGCAGCCGGTTGCTTCTCGAGACACTTCATGACAATCCTCGAGAGCTCCGGCGGACACGACGGCTGCACCTTCGAAAGAGGCTCGGGAGTCGTCACCACCTGGGCGGAGATGACTTGTTGGGCGGTTCCCGAAAACGGAGGCTTGCCGGAGATCATTTCGTAGGCGAGCAAGCCAACCGCGTAAATGTCAGCGCGTTGATCGATGTCACTTTCGCCGGTGGCCTGCTCCGGCGCCATGTACGCCGGGGTGCCAAGAGACATTCCGACCGTCGTCAGATTCTTGCCACTGGTAGCCCCACTCATCGCCTTCGCGACCCCAAAATCAAGAACGAGGGCGTGCCGCTCTTCGATCATCACGTTCTCAGGTTTGATGTCGCGATGGATCATCCCGTGTTTGTGAGCGTGCACCAGCGCATCGACTACTTCTCGAAGGATCCGCGACGCTTCCGAAATCGGCAGAGCGCCGGAGCGCGCCAACCGGGAGCGGAGCGATTCACCATCGACGAAAGGCATGACGTAGTACAGAAATCCGTTCGCTTCGCCGGAATCGATGAGCGTTAGGATGTGGGGATGGCGTAGCTGAGCAGCTATGGAGATCTCGCGATGGAAACGGTCCGCGCCCAATGCCGCACTGAGCTCTCGTCTGAGGACCTTGATGGCAACGACACGATCGTGTCTGATGTCGCGCGCCAGATAGACGGTCGCCATCCCGCCGAACCCGATCTCGCGCTCGATCACGTAACGGTCCTCGAGCGTCGACTTCAGGAGACTCGCGTCGTCGATATCCAAACCCAGGGGTTCCTTGAAAAGGGGGCGCTGATAATGTAGACCTCAGCGCACCAGCTTCCAACAGTCTCGTGGTAAGAGTGCTATTAGCCGATTTGCCGACGGCGTTCGGCCACCTGAAGTCCCGATATGCAGACTGACAGCCACAGAACACCGACGGCGTAGCCGCCTACGACATCACTGAAGTAGTGCACGCCCAGATACAATCGACTGATTCCTATCGCGACAACGAGCAGCGCTGTTGCAAGGAAGAGCACCAATCGCCCACGCGCGGTTTCTATCCACGTCGATCCGATCACATACGCTAGCATTCCGTATCCAACGAGTGATCCCAAGGCGTGGCCGCTCGGGAAGCTGAATGTCTCGCCATGCAGAAATGCTGTGGCTCCAATTGGTCGGGGCCGCTGGATGAGGAGCTTGAGGAAAGAACTGAGCAGGCCTGCTCCCATGAAAGCAACGGCCCAAGCCGCGAGGAGAAACCATTTGCGACGGACGATGATCAGCAACCCTCCTCCTAGTGCGACGACCGTCATCGCGAGTGGAGAGCCGATCAGACTCACTATCGTAAAGATCCTGTCGCCAAATGGAGTGGTGTGCGCCCGAATCCAGGCGAGAAACGCGAGATCCAGTTTGGTGAGGGGATCATTGTGCAGCACATCTTCGGTCACGCTAGCGAATAGCCACAGCGCTGCCAGGCTGACGAGGAATCCAATCGTCAGGTGTAATCCGAGGTACTCGCCGCGGACGAAGCGTGCGGCGATGAACCTGGCTACGCTTGGGTGGCGCTCGCTAAAAAGCGCCCAGTCGCGGTAAACGAGCTCTGTGAGAGCATCCCGGTTGGCATTGAACCACCGCCACGCGAGCGAGAGCGTCACCACGAGAGCGATGAGCAGCACGAGGGCGAGGCTGGCTTGGCCGATGTAGCGCTCGAGAAGTGGCAAGCTCCGCCCGAACACATAGCCAAGAGTGCCGAACAGGATGGACCACGTTATCCCGCCCATCACGTTGTAGAGAGTGAAAACTCCATACGGCATCTCTCCCGCCCCCGCGAGGAGTGCCGCCCACGTCCGCAGCAGCGCGATGAATCGCCCGAAGAAGACCGCTTTGGTCCCGTGCCGGCTGAAAAATGCGCGCACGCGAGCAAGCTTCGCGTCGTCAAAATTGACCAGCTTCCCATATCGTTTGATCAGCGGTATCCCGCCCAATCTTCCGATCCAATAGCCACCGGCGTCGCCGAGAATTGCGCCTGCCGCTGCAATCGCGATCACCCACCAGATCGACAAATGGCCCAATGCGGCGAGCGCAGCAGCGGTTACCAGGACGGTTTCGCCCGGGAGCGGAATCCCCAGGCTCTCCATGCCCACGAAGAGGAATACGAC
>JALYZH010000284.1 GCA_030948945.1 Gemmatimonadota bacterium
TGCGATGAGGGTCAACCTCAGTCAGACGGACAAGCAGACATTGACCGCCCGTCCGACCAATAACACCGAAGCTTACGACTATTACCTGAGAGGGAAAAACCAAACCACAGCCACTACCCGCCCCTCAGACTTTCTTCGCGCCGTTGCGTTCCTTGAGCGCGCGGTTCGACTGGATCCAAAGTTCGCGCTTGCTTATGCAACACTGGGTGTCGCTCATCTAAACACCTACTGGTTCCAGATCGACAACACCCCGCGCCGTCTGGGGATCGCGAAGGCGGCAATCGACACCGCTCTCGCGCTCGACCCGAAGCTTGGAGCCGCGCATACAGCCATCGCAGCTTATTATTACCGCGCCAAGCTGGATTACCAGAGAGCGCTAGACGCTCTCGTAGTTGCCGAGCGCCTCGCACCAAACGACGCG
Organism: Gemmatimonadota bacterium; assembly: GCA_030948945.1. The sequence goes on from JALYZH010000284.1 coordinate 422, forward strand.
GGTGTGCTGGACCTTAAAGCTCTTATCGAACGCCGACAGAATCGGTGGGCAGAGTCGATCTCCGATGAGGAACGCGCGGCCCGTCTCGATCCCCGAAATGTCGACGTTCTTTCGAACCTCTGTCTCACGCTCTACCTCGCCCGGCGCTACGACGCGGCGGAGAAAACGTGCAGACAGGTTCTAGTGATCGCGCCCGACAAATGGCCGGGGTACGCCGTACTCGCCGGACTTGCCATCAACCGATGGGGAGACATCAAATCTTCATTGGCAATTCTCCGCCAGGCAGAAAACCAAGTCGATCCTGAAGATTTCAGGCAGGGGTTACTGGGAGCCGCGTGGCCCGCGCTACTCGATCCCCATCTGTTAAACGAGATGAAGGCGGTGAATCCTCCCGTGGAGCTTCAGCTTAGGCTCGATTATCTCACTTTCGCGTTGGTCTTGAGCGTCTATGAGAAAGACATGCGAGCTGCACGTCAGGTTGCCGATTCCATTTTGACGCATGCCCCTCAGGCCATGCGCGGCAACTTCTTCGATTCCGGTGTGCACCGGGCTCTCGCTTTGGCATATGCGGCCAAGGGAGATAGACAGCGGAGCTCTGAAGAGGCGGCACTGTCAATGAAAACGACTCCGCTCTCCGTAGATGCGGTCAGAGGGGCGGACAACCTTGTCGCTATCGCTTACGGTGCCGTGCTCGCGGGCTCGTACGATGAAGCAATCGCCGACCTGAAACAACTACTGGCCATTCCGAGCTCAATCTCAGTTACGCTGCTGCGGACGGATCCCTGGTTCGACCCGATTAGGCAGGATCCGCGATTCAAGCAGTTGGTGTCAGGACAATGACTAAGGGCGGACCGTGGCACTGAGCAAGCTCACGCTCATTGCTGCTCTCACGCTCTTCGCGCCCGGCGGAGGGCTCGTTGCACAACAACAGTCCGCTGCTCCCTCGTCCGTGCCCACGAAAACCGGCAAAGCCGAGATCTCCGGCGTCGTGTTCGACAGCCTGCACGGCCGATATCTGAAGTTCGCCGAGGTGGTCATCGAAGGCGTGAACGAGCGTATCGTCACCGATTCGACCGGAAGATTCAGGATTGGCGGCATTCCGCCCGGCACCTACCAGGTTGGAGTATTCCATCCGGTCCTCGACACACTCGGCATATCGCTGGCAACCCGGCCGTTCCATGTCGGCCCGGACAGCGAAAGCATCGCGATCTTGTCCGTACCATCGGCCAACACGATCATACGAGGCGCGTGTCGACCGTCCCCGCGCGACGAGGGCAATTCGGCGGTGATTGGCCACGTCAACGATCCGGAAACGCTCCAACCGGTAAAGGGCGCCGAAGTCTCGATCGCATGGATGGCGATCACGATCTCGAAGGAAGCAGGGATTCGCCGGACTCCGCACCTGGTGACGGATACGACGAACGCAGCGGGCGCGTTCACTATCTGCGGCCTGCCAAACTCAATGGACGCGTCGCTGCAGGCACGCAGGGGGACTGCTGTCACTGCCCAGATTCTCATTTCAATTGGCGGCGCGGCTACAGAGCTGTTTGCGCGCACGCTTCTTCTGTCTACTGCTGATTCCGGTGTGAAAGCGGGGAAGGCCACGGTCTCGGGAACAGTGATTCTCGATGGCAACGCGACGAACGCGGGGAGTCGCGTGGAGTTGTTGGGCACCGACGCGATAGCGTTGACCAACGAGAAGGGAGAGTTCACGATGGCAAATCTTCCGTCGGGGAGTCGCGTGCTCCTCGCCCGCCATTTGGGCTATGAGGCGCAGACAGTCCCGGTGGATCTCACTGCCCGCGAGCCACAGAAAGTGACAATCAAGCTGCTTAGATTCGTGACAGAGATGGATCCGGTGGTCGTCATAGCCAGGCGCAACGCGAGCCTCGACCGCGTGGGATTCAATCAGCGGAAGCGATCTGGAAACGGATATTATCTGGATCCCGAGCGGCTCGAGAAGATGCACCCAAATCGCCTGACCGACATC
>JALYZH010000301.1 GCA_030948945.1 Gemmatimonadota bacterium
GTTGCCTCCTCATCTCGGAGAAAGCAGTTGAAGGACATCGTGCGCGTTGCCGCCGGTCAGGGTTTTTGGGGCGACGACCTCGACGCGCCTCGGCGTCAGGTGGAAGGAGGGCAGATCGACTACCTGATGCTCGACTATCTGGCCGAAGTGACGATGTCGATTCTGCAAAAGCAGAAAGAGCGCGATCCAACACTTGGATACGCGCGCGATTTCATCGGCGCAATGGAGAGCATTCTTCCCGCAGTGCTGGATCGCGGCGTCAAAGTCATCGCGAACGCCGGCGGGGTAAATCCACGCGCCTGCGCGGAAGCGGTGCGGTCGGTGGGCGCGCAGCGTCGCGGAACCAAGTTGCGGATCGGCGTTGTCACTGGCGACGACCTGCTCGGCCGTCTCGACGATCTGATGGCGCACGGACACCCCCTCGCCAACATGGATACGGGCAAGCCGGTCTCGGTGGTGAGAGACCGCGTGGTGTCAGCGAACGCCTACATCGGATCGGAGCCCATTGTCGAAGCGCTTCGCGGTGGCGCTAACGTCGTCATAACCGGCAGATCGACTGACACCGCGCTCACCATGGCGCCGCTCCGCCACGAGTTTGGCTGGGGGGCAGAGAGCTGGGATCAGCTCGCCGCCGGCATCGTTGCTGGGCACATCATCGAGTGCGGCGCGCAATGCTCGGGTGGAAATTGTTTGTACGATTGGAAATCCATTCCCGATCTGGCGAACGTCGGCTACCCGCTGGTCGAGGCGCGCGCCGACGGCACGTTTGTCGTGACGAAGCACCCCGGCACTGGAGGCAGGGTATCCATACCTACGATCACCGAGCAGCTCGTGTATGAGATGGGCGACCCTCACTCATACATCACCCCCGACGTCGTCGCGGATTTCACGACGATTCGGTTGGCGCAGGACGGTGAGAATCGCGTCCTGGTGTCGGGGATCAAGGGCAGGCCGCCCACTGACAAGCTTAAGGTCTCGGTTGCGTATCGCGCCGGATTCAAGGCGATCGGGACGCTCGTCTACGCATGGCCGGAGGCGCTCGACAAGGCTCAGCTCGCCGACCGGGTTCTCCGCGAACGGCTCGACCGTCTCGGACTCAAGTTCGATCGGATCCTCACCGAGTTCGTTGGCGCCAACGCCACTCATGGCCCGCTTGCTAGAGAAACTCGCGATGCACCGGAGGTTCAGCTGCGCTTTGGCGTGCGCGGGCCGGATAGGGAAGCGGTGGAACGATTCACGCGTGAGATTGCACCGCTCGTTCTGAATGGCCCGCCGAGTGTGACGGGTTTCGCCGGCGGGAGGCCAAAGCTGGAAGAGATCGTGGCGTACTGGCCAGCCTTGATCGACAAGTCGGTCGTAAGCCCAAAGGTCGAGATCATCTCATGAGGGTACGCCTGCTGGACATCGCGCACGCGCGCTCTGGCGACAAGGGTGACACTGCGAATGTTGGTGTCATCGCTCTCGAGCCGCGCTGGTACGACGTGCTCGAGAAGTTCGTCACGCGCAACAAGGTCGCTGAGCACTTCCGGGGCATTGTCGAAGGCGAGGTCGAGCGATACGAGCTTCCGAACCTGAATGCGCTCAACTTCCTGCTGCACGGCGCGCTGGACGGCGGCGGGACGCTCTCGCTGAAGACGGATGCGCAGGGTAAAGTGTTCTCGACCGCGTTGCTGAGAATGATCCTCGATGTGCCCGATGCGGAGGCGAAACGACTCGGTCTTCCGACGGCTCGATGAACAACATCAGGCTGACGGCCGACGGAGCGATCGGCAGAATCACCCTCGCCCGCCCGGAGAAGAAGAACGCGCTTGACCGAGCCACCGCCGATGAGCTGGCCGAGGCGCTCTTCGCGCTCAGCGAATCGCCGGTCAACGTCGTAGCTATCGATGGGGAGGGTCCCGACTTCTGCACAGGCGCCGATCTGGGCGCGCTCGGGGAAATGCTCGATGCACCACGACAGGAGCACATCGACGACGCCAAAGCACTCGGTCACGTGTTTCACACTATCCGGCGGATGGACAAGCCCGTCGTCGCGCTTGTGAAGGGACGCGCCTATGGCGGGGGCGCGGGACTGGCTACTGCCTGTGATATCGTCCTCGCGCACGAAGACGCGAGGTTCGCCTATCCGGAAGTCGCACTCGGTTTCGTCCCCGCGATGGTGATGACGATGCTGCGTCGGTCCGTGGGCGAGAAGCACGCCTTCGATCTGGTGAGCTCCGGACGGATCCTCAGCGCCGACGAAGCGAAAGAGATCGGCCTCGTTTCGCGGGTCTTCACCGCCAAGGAATTCGAAGGACTCTCGAAGGCGTTGCTCGACCAGTTGGCTAAGCAGCCCGCGACAGCGATGGCCGCTACCAAGTCGCTTTTTTACAAGCTCGACAATCTTGGATTTTTGGACGGCATATCGGCGGGAATAATCGCAAATGCCGATGCGCGCGCCACCAACGATTTCCGGGAAGGCGTGAAACAATTCACCAGCCGCGGGAAGGAACAATGACTCCGGTAACGATCGCCAAGCTAGCATTGATGCTCATTGCCGCTGTGCTGCTCACCTGGGGAATTCGCACCGACGAGAGCGCCCTGCGATGGGCTGGAATCGGATTCCTCTTCGCCGCGCTGATCCTCCGCTTCTTCAAGCCTCGCAAGCCGCGCGGACTTCGGTGACGAGACCGCGCCCCACGACAATAGTCGATGCTCCCCGCCTTTCCAGGAAACTCGGCGTCGAACTCGTGCTGGCAAGCGAAACGCTCCAGTACACCGGCAGCTTCAAGTTCCGCGGTGCGTACAACGTCGCATCCAACGTCAAACAAGGGCACATCATCACCGCATCGTCCGGCAACTTCGGACAGGCCATCGCTTACGCGTGCTC
>JALYZH010000321.1 GCA_030948945.1 Gemmatimonadota bacterium
ATTGCCGGGCGCCGCCAAGCGGGCGAAACGCCGCGCTCCATGGCCGGCGCTTTAGGCGTTTCGCCCGCGACCGTCAGGAAATGGCTCCGGCGCCACGAAAGCGAAGGCGCCGCTGGCCTCCAAGACCCTGCGGAACGGATCACATCCCATCGGATCGCCCAGGTCGAGGCCCTGCGCCGGGCCCGTCAGCCCTTCTGGAACATCGCCCGCAAACTCTCAAAGGTCTGACATCCTATGAATCCATCTGCAAAATCTGGACGAATGAGCCCGAACGCTTTAATGTGAATCCATTCCAGCAGAACGTGGGACTAAACACCTAGCGGCATCGATCGCTTCTTTTTGGGATTGAGCCAATCCCCATCAGTCCGATCATTTGTTGTGCACGCGCGTCGTAGCTATACGCCGGCACGCAGCGGCGATACGCCCGCTCGATCATTTTTGCCCTCACATCCGGGCGCGCCAAGTAGAAATCAATCTGATTCGATAATTGCTCTCCGCTTGAGAAGACGTCAATCTCGGAACCAGGGTTGAATAAATCGCGTACTTCCTCGTTGTCAATGTGCAGCATGAAGCACTTTGCTGCCGGGATTTCGAATGTGCGCGTGGAGACGAGATCCTCCCAATCGCCGCTGGCGGGCACCCGGCCGCCGTGAACGGCGATGTTGATGCGACCCTTTCGCATGAAGTTGGCGTAGGCGAACCCAAGCGCTTCGTCAGCAACCATGCAGCGTTCAAGGACGGTGCCTCGGACGTGCTCGCGCCAGCGATTGCCGATGATACCAAAGCGTCTCGACGGCTGGCGCTGCCGCAGATCGAGCATCCAGTCGAATTTGTGTGGCGAATGGTTGCCGATGTACATGATGTCGTAGTCGTAATCGGATTCCCGCATCGGGTTGACAGTGGGCCTGTGTACGCTCGGGCAGTAGCCGTGATGCACGAATTCAACGCGCCGCTCCGGCAACGCCCTGCGCAAAAAGTCGAACTGGAACGATTTCGACGTAACGACAATATCATAAAGCTTAATGGTCTCCAGCTCTGTCCCAGCGTGGGCGAAATGGAAATCAGGGTAGAACATGACGAGCTCGATGCCGCGAGAGCGGATCTCGGTCAGGGTGTCGCGACCGATGTAGCTGCCTTTGACCGTGAAAAAGACGTCGGGTTCAGTGAGGCTAACGGCCTCGAGCACCGCTCGGCAATAATTCCTTCGGTTGCGGTCGCTAACGAGGCGGTTGATGGCCCGGAGGGCGAAATCGCCGGCCGGGTCAGAAAAAAATCGCCAGAGGTCAACTCGTTGGACCGCCCAGCTAGCACGCTCGAAGCCGTCGGCCAAACCCTGGCAGGTACAGCCCTCCCAGAATTCGCCGGCGAAGACCATGGTTCGCATACTTGACCTACTGAGTGGTAACAGGGATAGCGCGTCGCGCGCGTACGACGGCGTCCAGCGCCGCTTCCAGGCCCGCAAGGCTCGCGGCCATCCCGCATTCGTCATAGATGCGAATGGAGACAGCGGACATGGATGCACGCAATTGCGTATCGCCTGCGAGCCGTCGCATTGCGGCGCCCAGCGCCCCTATGTCGCCGCATGGATACACGATCGCATTCTGGTCTGGCCTCGCGATGTCTGTAGGCCCGATTGCGCCGATCTGATCGCTTACAATCATGGGAAGACCGACGCAGGCCGCCTCAGAGCAGGTCAGAGGATGAGGATCAGCTTCCGAGGGGTGAACAAGGACGTCGGCAGCCGCGTAGAAATCCGGAAGACGATCCAGATTGACGAACCCAGCGAGCCGAATGCGCTCAGTCGCCCCAGCGATCCGTCGCGCAAGCGCGCCCCGTTCTGCTCCGTCTCCACACAGCACTGCGACGACGCGCTCATCACGCTGGATTTCTCCGAGCTGCAGTGCAGCCTCGACGAAGTCGGCGGGTCGCTTTCTCGCTGAAAGCTTGCCGACAGAGACGAACACCACATCTGCCTCGCCAATCCCGAACTCGTTTCGCAGTCGAGCGCGTCGAGAGGTTCGTTCGTCACGCACGCGCAAGAACAGCTTTTCGTCGATAGTGAAAGGGGTCCGGAACATGCGAGCTAAGGATACGCCGAAATACCCATACATTCGTTCGTTTTCGTCTCCGACCGTGAGGAAAGCCGAGACCTGAGCGAGAAGAGGGCGCAAGATACAGGAGCGTGCCGCTCTGCGCACCAGGCTGCGATAACTCCCCCCCAGGTATCCGTCCGAACCCATGAGAACGGGTACGCCGCGCTTTCGAGACCAAAATAGTGCGCGCAGAGCAGTTTTCTGCGCATATCCGCTAACCACGACAGCATCAGGTGTAAAGGCTGTGAGGGCGGTGCCGATGGAAGGGTTATCAACGGACGAGAATGAAATCGAGACGATGCGATTGGCCTCGGGCAGGAATTCGTGATCGTAACCGGACGTGAGATCGGCAGCCCATTTGAACGAGACGCCCATCTCCGGATCGTGATAATTTTCCGCGCCAATCCGCGAGCAGAAGAACACCTTGAGCACGATCGACCGCTGCTTCGCGATCGCCCGATAGAAAGGCACGAAGTGCTGAATCGGATGGGAAATGACAATAGCTAGTCGCGTCGGACGCATAGGCGATTGCCCGTTCATTAGTGTGCGCTCAGGAATTCGTGGAGCATCGGCGCGAAGCGCGCCCGAAAGCGCGAATAACGGAACTCACAGGCCCAAAGATCCCGGCCTGCATTGCCCATTCGGCGAGCGAGCGCGGGATCGGCAAGCAGCGCAACCAACGCTTGCACGAGCTCGCCGCGTTGGTTCCGGTCGATATTGAAACCGGTGACGCCGTGGCGGTTCACCTCACAACCGGCATCCTGCGTCGAGGCGATAACGGGCCTGCCGTACCGCATAGCCTCGATATAGACGAGTCCAAACCCTTCGCCCATGCTCGGCATGGCGTAGACGGTTGTCCGATGCCAAAGGCTGACCAGTTTTTCTTCGGGAATGAACCCCAAGATATCGATGTTCGCCGCGGCAGGTGACCGCCGGGCCGCAACATCGATTTCCGCCCCCAACCATTTCCCGGTGATGAGGAGCCGAGCGTCCGGAATCTCGTGCACGACATGGGGCCAAGCGTCGATCAGGAGGTCCTGGCCCTTGTAATGCTGGGCCATGTTCGCCATGATGAGAACGCTCGGCGGGCCGGTTGGTGGGACTATTTCGGCGGGCTCGTCCTCGAGCGTCGCGAGCCAGCAGATTTTCGCGCGCTCAAACCTGCCGTGAAGCCGATCGGCTTTATCGTGAGTGAATCGGCTGCTAGCGAAGATCGTCTGGGCGCTCCTCATGACGCTCAAATAGTCTCTCCGCGCCGCCTCCCAAGCCTCAGCGCCGTGGACCCAGACCGCATAAGGGCGGTCTAGGACCCGATTGAAAAGATGCGCGCGGCCTGACCCGGCGAAATCATACAGGAAATGCGACGCCGTAAGGCCCGCGATTTGAACGGCGAGTAGAAAACCTGCCCGCGACCCGCCGAAACAACGGACCGGAATGCCAAGGTCGTCTACAGGCCTCTCCTCAGCTGCGACGAGAAGAGTGGCGGGCACCTTCTCGGCGGCCGCCACGCGGGCGACCAGACGGACTACGCGGGCGATACCGCCAAAGCCAGGCGAAGCATATTGCGCGGCGATGCATAAGCTAGCGCTCATAAATGGTCGATCCCACGAGCCTATTCCCTCTTACTTCGAACGGGGGACCGGCGCAAGCGGGCACGGCCCCTTACAAGTGTGAGGAGTCGCAGCCAATTGCCAGCGAGAGGACAATTGCGCAAAGCCGCGTCCCTGGCCACGACGGGCGGGTGTGCTCATTGTTTCGGAATTTGAATTTGAGAGCCGATCCGAGGAGAAGGGGTGCATAAGCAAAGGGCAGGTCCCATTCCGCCCTCGGCTATATCAGCCCCGAACAGGCAGAGCGCAAAGCTGCTTGATCCAGTTTCTACATATCCGGGGAAGGTTACATCGCCGATCAACAGCTTGACGGTGTAGAGGTGCTTTTGCAGTGCGCGCAGGCAACGCTCGTCGCGCGCTTCCATGCACAATGGCAGGAGCCAATCGCTGACTTCCACGCTGCCCTCGGTCCGAGGCTCATCCGCACGTCAGTCGCGCGCCCCGGTCGAGCCCCCGGCTGCTAGCATGGACGCGTAGACGGCGCGAGTCGCTGCGACCGCAGCCTCATAGCCGAAGTGCGCCTCAGCGAAGCGCCGGGCCGCAGCCGACATGGCCGCCCATGCCGCGCACTCCATGTTCGCCAGATCCTCGATGGCGAGCACGAACGCGCCTTGTTCTTCCAGCGGAAGCGCCCAGCCCGCCCCTGCCGTGAGCACCGCGTTCCAAGGTGTTCTGTCGCTGATGAGGACGGGCGTGCCCTCGCTTAGCGCTTCGACAATGGCGTGACCGAAGTTCTCGCCGCGTGTCGGGAGGAATAAGACATCTGCTTCCCGCAGCGCGGCACGCACCTCCGCCTGTGACGCGACACCACGAACCCGCACCGTGACATGCGCGGGCATACTTTGAATCAGCTCTTGGCACCTGCACCAGAGATTCTCGTCCTCGACCGGTCCGATGATCTCGTATTCCACGGGAGACTTAACCTTGGACAGGACGGTCAGGGCGAAATCCAGGTTCTTCATCGGACTGATGCGGCCGATGAAGACGAGTCTAACGTGCCCCTTTTGCTTCATTCGCGCCCGTCGAGACCCACCCTCCGCCTCAACACGGGTCGGAATGTTGGGTGCGACGACAATGTGCCGAAAGCCGGGCAACGCGATGGCAATGTCTTCGCGTTCCCGTTCCGTCGTCGCCTGGAGCCAGACACCATCGAGCAATCCAAGAATGCGGCCGCCTTTCAGGTAAAGGTGCTTTCGCCGGGGACTGATCTGCATGGCACCTGGCGCGAACTCACCGCGCGGGGAAAGAAGGACCGGACGTCGCGAGCGACTGGCAAATCGGCGGGCGACGAGGATCGGTATGGTGAACTCCCGGTCGAAGAATCCGTTGAGTTGCACGAGATCGTGCGGTACCTCGGCGAGAAGACGAAAGAAATATGCGGGCGTGAAGTTCTCTGGCCTCACATAAAATGCGTTGAACTTGCCGCGATCGACCCATACGCCGGTCTTGGTATCGGGCCGCGGCGCGATCGAGTCGAACGGACGGTCGCGGGCGATGATCCTGAAGTCGTAGTCCGACCCGAGGACGCCGACGAGATTTAGACAGCTCTGGACAGGCCCGTTGGCGCTCGCGCCGGGCCAAATCGCCCCCATGGCGAGGAGCACGGTCCGCCTGCCAGCCGTT
>JALYZH010000328.1 GCA_030948945.1 Gemmatimonadota bacterium
ACGCGGCGAATGGAGACACCTGCAAGCGTGACATCGCGTCGCCGACAGTGTGAAACGAGCCAGTGACCAGCACGGTTTCGCTGCTGTTTTCCGCTCTGGCCACGGCGGAATCGAAGTCGCGGTCGAGCTGAGACTCGAAGCCTTCCGACTTGGCGAAAGCCTGCGCCTGGGCGGGGTCCCATCGACGCTCTGGCGGAGCGGATGGAGCAGTCGTGAACACAAATCGATCTACAACGGGTGCGAGTGAGCGGACGATTCCCTTCCAGTCCTTGTCAGAAAGGACTGCGACAAGTGCTGTGCGCGACCGTGGTGGATTCAGCGATCGAATGGAGTCAGCTACCACACGGGCACCGTCGGGGTTGTGCGCGACATCGAAGATGAACTTTCCGCGGCGTTGAAAGCGCCCGGGCAGGAAAAGGCTGGAGAGCGCGGCAGAGATCTCGCTTAGAGGCAGCTGATACTTGTCCCCGAGCGTCGACAGCGTCGCGATCGCAACGGTGGTATTTCTGGCCTGGAACGCGCCGATGAGCGGAGTGGTGATTTGTTGTGTCTCTGATCCTCTGGCCAATGCGAAGGAGGTCCCACCTGTAGAGATTTTGACATCGGAGATCCGATATTCATCGTCGATAACAATGACTGGATTCGACCCAGCCTCGTTTGCGCACGTCGTCAGGAGCGATCGAATCGCGGGCGTGGCTTCTCCGATTACAGCCGCGACGCCGGGCTTGAAGATTCCCGCCTTCTCTCGCGCAATTGCTTCCAGGGTATCACCGAGGAGATCGGTGTGGTCGAGGCCGATTGAGGTGACAGTCGCTACTCTTGGCCTCAGGACATTCGTCGAATCCAGGCGTCCGCCGAGGCCGGTCTCGATCACCGCTACGTCCACTCTCTGCCTGGCGAACCAGTCGAAGGCGAGTGCCGTGGTCAGCTCGAAGAAAGTGGCGCCCATCTCTTCCGCGGCGGGGATCCACTTCTCGAGGAATTCCAGCACGGCTTCTTCCGGAATCGGCACCGAGTTGACTGTGATTCTCTCGCGGAAGTCGATCAGGTGTGGCGACGTGTAGCGACCAACCTTGAGTCCGGTCGCGCGCAGGAGCGCGTCAGCGGTCGCGACTACGCTTCCCTTGCCGTTCGTCCCCGCGACATGAAGCGCGAACAGCTTCTTCTGTGGCGAGCCGAGCTTGGCGAGAATCGCTTCCGTGCGCTCGAGGCCGAATTTTGTGCCGCCGGTGGTGCGGGCGAAAAGTGCCTCGATCGCCTCGCGATAAGACGTCAGGAGGTCGTCCACCCTGCCGACGCCGGCTTGCCGCTCATGTGACGGAGCAGCTGTCCGACGCATCGCTTGAGATCGCTGCGCGGCACGACAGAATCGACGATCCCGTGCTCGAGGAGAAACTCCGCCGTTTGGAATCCTTCGGGTAGCTCCTGGCCGATCGTCTGCTTGATCACTCTCGGTCCCGCGAAGCCGATCACCGCGCCTGGCTCGGCCAGAATCGCATCACCGAGCATTGAGAAGCTCGCGCTCACGCCGCCGGTAGTCGGATTGGTGAGTATCGACACGTAGGGGATGCGGCGCTCGGAAAGCTGCGAGAGTATTGCGGCCGCCTTCGCCATCTGCATGAGAGAGAGCACTCCTTCCTGCATCCGCGCTCCACCAGAGGCGGAAATGATTATCAGTGGATATTTCCGCTCGATGGCGCGTTGCCCGAGCCGGGCGATTTTTTCACCGACGACAGAGCCCATCGATCCGCCCATGAACGCGAAGTCCATGACCGCGAGGCACACCGGCATTCCGCCGAGCTGACCGGTAAAGGTGAGAATCGCGTCGCCGTCGCCGGCGGTGCCCGTCGCCTTCTTCAGTCGCGCGGGGTAATCCGGAAAGCCGAGCGGATCGGTCGAACGGATCTCGATCTCGGTTTCTTCGGCGGTCCCTTCGTCGAGGAGAATCGCCGCGTATTCGCTGGCGCGGATTCGTCGATGGAATCCGCAGCTCGGGCATACGCTGAGATTGCGCACGAATTTCTCGCGCAGGTCGGTGTGACCGCAGGCGTCACACTTTTCCCATGCGTCGGGCGGAATCTCGTGCTTCTCGTGGCGCGGAAGCCGAGGCTTCTTTTCCTTACGAAACCATGCCATGCGAAGGAATTTACGGCCGAGCGGTTAAATTCGCACCGGGTAAGCGGATACGACCTCGGCGCGGTCCCGGGCCAGCCCGATATGAGTGCCTGTCGAGGCGCGGCGGAGTTCGTCGCTTATTTGTGGATTCTCGCCGGTCAGTCGGACACCCCCGCCCTCCTTCCCACAAGATCTGAAATAGCCAGCGGCGCAAAGCGCCGCACCGATGGTGCACTCATTCGCTCGCGCGTGGAGCGCGCCGAGCGCAGCTCGGCATCCCCGCGCAATCGCCGCTCGGCCGCAAAGTGCGCACGGAGCAACGACGCCGCGCCGTTTAGGATCTCGATCAGGGAGGCGACGGGTGTCCTCGTAGGACGCTCCGCAGCCCAGG
>JALYZH010000041.1 GCA_030948945.1 Gemmatimonadota bacterium
CGGGGGCGGGATTTGAACCCGCGACCTTCGGGTTATGAGCCCGACGAGCTACCAGGCTGCTCCACCCCGCGATGAGAACCAAAGTTAATCAGCGAGGTTTGTTGCCGGAAGTGCTCGGAGCGTCGCCAAAACGATAAAGAATCTCTTTGTCCCCGCGCACCATCCCAAATTCTTCGCGCGCGATTCGCTCCATGGTCGCACTGTCGCTCTTTATGAGTCTGAGAAACCGCCCGAGGGAATCCACCTGACGCTGTAGCGAGTCCACTTCGCGCGTGAGGGTCCGCGTGCGGCGGCTCAGGACGTAGAGATCTTTCGTGCTGTACTCCCCGCCCTGCACCGCGAAAAACACAGCACCAGCGATCAGAGCCCACCAGATGAACCGTTTCATTGCACGCTACTGACTCGCGCGACCTCCGCTGAGCAACGGAGCCTCGCCTATAGCCCGTAGATCGACCCGCCCGGATACTCGGCAGCCGCTCCAAGCTGTTCCTCGATGCGAAGGAGCTGGTTGTACTTCGCGACGCGGTCGGTCCTGCTGGCTGAGCCCGTTTTGATCTGACCGGCACCGGTCGCGACAGATAGATCGGCGATGAAGGTGTCCTCTGTCTCGCCCGAGCGATGCGAGATGATCGACTGGTATCCGTTCGCGCGCGCCATCTCGATCGCTTCGAGAGTCTCCGTCAGCGTACCGATCTGATTCAGCTTGATGAGGATGGCGTTCGCGACGTCGCCTTCGATTCCGCGCGCCAGACGCTCGGTGTTGGTTACGAACAAATCGTCGCCCACCAGCTGCACGCGATCACCCAGCACGGCAGTCAGCTTCGCCCAGCCATCCCAATCGTCTTCGGCGAGTCCATCTTCGATGGAGACAATCGGATACTCATCGAGCCATTTCCGGTAGAGCTCGATCATCCCATTGGAATCCAGACTCCCGGCTCCGCTCTTCTTGAACGTATACATCCCGTTTTTGAACATCTCGGAGGCGGCCGGGTCGAGCGCGATCGCGATCTCTCGGCCCGGTGCGTAGCCGGCCGCTTCGATTGCTTCGACGACGACGCGCAAAGCTTCCTCGTCGTTCTTGAGGTCGGGCGCGAACCCACCTTCGTCACCAACTCCTGTAGACAGCTTCCGTTTCACCAGCACTTTCTTGAGCGCGTGGAATACTTCCGCCCCCATTCGCAGCGCCTCGCGAAAGGTCGTCGCACCAATGGGCACGATCATGTACTCCTGAAAGTCCACGGTGTTGGTGGCGTGCGCGCCGCCGTTGAGAATGTTCATCATCGGCACAGGCATCGTCCGCGCCATTGGGCCGCCGAGATAGCGGTAGAGCGGCAGTCCGACGTCCTGCGCCGCTGCGCGCGCCGTCGCCATCGAGACGGCGAGTATCGCGTTCGCTCCCAGCTTTCCCTTGTTGTCGGTGCCATCCAGCTCGATCATCGTGCGGTCGATGAGCATCTGATCGCTGGCGGAGAGTCCGTTCAGTGCTGGAGCAATCCGCTCCTCGACGCTCTGAACCGCCTGCTCGACTCCCTTCCCCAGATACCGCTCTGCGTCTCCGTCCCGCAGCTCCAGCGCCTCGTGCTCGCCAGTGGAGGCACCGCTCGGGACTGCTGCCCGGCCAAAGGCCCCGCTCGCGAGCAAGACGTCGGCTTCGACAGTTGGATTCCCTCGGCTGTCCAGGATCTCGCGCGCTTTGATGTCTGCTATGGTCGACATTTTCTCGTAGTTGATTCGGTGGCTAGCGTGTCTTGGTTGGATCCGTCTGCGATGAAAGAGTCTCGACGGATGAAGGGAGGCGCGAGATTGGAGTTGGCAACGGCTCGACGCGGTAAACATCGCGCATCGCGTGCGCCATCCTCGTTCTCACAGTCTGCATCAACGCCTCTCGGTGATCGTAGTCCACAGCGCTGGTGCTGACGGGCTCGAGCAAATGTATATCAATCATGCCGGGATGAGCCCAGATTGAGCCCTTGCGCATGATCTCGATGGTGCCGTGCACCACGATCGGGACGATCGGCGCTCCAGCGGCGATCGCGAGCACGAATGGACCCTTCTTGAACGGGCGGAGCGGATAGGCGTGCCCGCGCGTCCCCTCCGGAAAAACGACTACCGAATTGCCCTGCTTGATTCGCTCGGCGGCCACCTCATACGCGCCAAAGGCGGCCTTTCTGTTCTCGCGCTGAATCTCGATCATCCCCGCCGCGCGCATGGCGCGGCCGAATATCGGGATTTTGAACAGCTCGGTCTTGGCGATGAATTTGTGGCGCGGAAGAACCTTGGCCAACGCTGCCACGTCGAACCAGCTGACGTGATTGGAGGCGAAGATTCGTGGCTCGCCGTTTCCGCCGTTCTCGAGTCCGTGAACACGAAGCTTGATTCCGGCGGCCCACAATACAGATGCCGACCACCAGCGCGGAATCTTGTCGTAGATCCCGTTCGGCTTGTCCGTGACGCCGAACAATCCGGCGATGATTACCGTGAGCCCCAACACCGTTGTCACAATGAACGCCGTGACAACTGTAAGAATCGTTCGGAGAAAAGAGATCATTTGTCTCGAAAGTGATCGAAGCCGGGCGGCGCACCGATTTTTTTTCCGTCTTTGAGCAGATCGACGCCAGGAGAACCGGCAACAATCCGGCCGATTTCAGTGAGGGCGAGGCCGAATTCCGCGGCGAAGCCGTCGGTGTCGATCGCTGGAGCGGTCACCGCGATCTCGTACTCTTCCCCGGAATTCGCCGCCTGAAGGGGTGATACTCCTTCGACATGCGGAATTCGGTCCAGGTCGATTTCGATACAGACTTTACTCGCGGCAGCGATATGGGTGAGGTCAGCCACCAACCCGTCCGAGATGTCTATCGCGGCAGTGGCTCCCCGCTGAGCAAGTCCTACTGCCGGCTCGATTCGGGACACAGGGCTGGCAAACCGCGCCCTGTCCCGTTCTGTGGGTTCCTTGCCCGCGAGCCACGCACGCACCGCGGCGGCAGGACCACCCAGATGACCCGTGACATACACGCGCTGCCCCGCCTTGGCGCCAGCTCGTGAGAGTGGCCGCGCGACACCGCCCAGCGCCGTGATCGTGAGTGAGAGCGTTTTGCCGGATGAGAGATCACCGCCCACGATCGGGCATAACCCTGCCGACGCACCCTGTCCTATTCCCGTCGCAAGCGCCCGCGCCTCGTGCCGGTCGGCGTCGGGGAGAGTCAGCGCAATGACGATTCCAAGCGGTCGCGCCGCCATTGCGGCCAGATCACTCAACGCCGCCGCTGTTGCGCGATATCCGATCTCGAAATAGTTGAGCCACTCGCGGCGGAAATGAACGCCCTCGACTGAAGTGTCGATGGAGACCACCAGTTTTTCACCGGGAGGAACGTCGATGATGGCAGCGTCATCCCCGATGTTGCGTGCTGAGTCTCCCCACTCGGCGAGGAGCGTACGGACGAGATCGAACTCCTTCCCCGGACCGAGGTCGATGTTGCGCACATCGCCCGTTCGCGCAGCGCTCATTGCGCCACCGCTGAGAGTTCCGCCATAACCGGTGGCATGGCCGCTGGCTCTGGCTCGTTCCAGGCGCGCGGCAGCGCGTAGAGGACGTCCTCGAGCGTAGTGCCGCGGACGTATTCGCAGAGCTCCGCCGCGCGCCCATGAACCCACGCCGCGCAAGAGGCTGCCACTGGCGCTTCCAGAGATTGTGCCAGCAAAGTCCCGGTGATTCCAGCGAGCAGATCGCCGCTGCCCCCAGTACCGAGGGCGGCGGTTCCACGCGCGGCAACGTAGCGCTCGCCATCAGGCACAAAGATCACGGTCGGGGATCCTTTGAGAAGCACCGTGGCACCCAGCGCGCGCGCCAGCTCGGATCCGATATCGAATCTGTTCGCAATCACCCGTTGCACGTCGACGTTCGCCAGTCTCGCAAACTCGGCGACGTGCGGAGTGATGAGTGCGGGTCTGCCGCGCAGCAGATTCCCGAGGGCGGCGGAGTCGCCATCGAACACGTTCAGCGCGTCGGCGTCCAGCAACACCGGAAGCGTGGAATTCGCAAGAATCTTCTCGACCAGCTCTCTCGTCTGACTCGATTTTCCGAGACCTGGACCGATCACAATCGCATCGGCCCACTTTGAAATCTGGGAGGAAATGTCCGCAGGTTTGGTCGGCCAGTCAGAGATCAGCGCTGAAGGCGCGGCGGCGAGAACGTCGCTCACGTTTTCCGGGGCGACGAAGGTGCGCACTAAACCGATTCCGCTCCTGAGTGCCGCCCGAGTCGCCAGCACCACGGCGCCCGGCATCCCCTTCCCTCCACCGACGATCGCGAGGTGCTTGCGGGTTCCCTTGTGGGCGTCGTAGCGAATGGCCGGGATGTTAGCGTGAACCCACGCGCCATCGACCAGCCATGGGAGTTTCCCGCTCTGTTTCGCCACTTCATCCAGCCCGATATCGAGCACGACGATCTCGCCACAGCAATCGCGCGCCAACAGCGAGCCGCGCTTGACCCCGCCGAAGCTGAAAGTCGAATCCGCGATGACGCAGGCCGAGTGATGGCCTGTGGTCGCGTCGAGTCCGCTGGGGATGTCGAGCGCCGCGACTCGGGCGCCACCGGAGTGCATCTGGTTAATCATCGAGATTGCCTCGGCGATCTTCCCTCGCGGCTCTCCCTCGGCGCCAGTCCCGAGCAGAGCGTCGATCACAACCTGGGCAGCAGCGGCTTCCGTCGCACCCGAAGCAATCTCGCCAACGCGTTTCACCGAATCGATTGCCGCATCTTTCTCGGCCACAGCATCGGGACTTTTCGCTTCGACTGTCTCGACCACGGTGACAGCGACTCCCGAGCGCGCGAGCGTCCCAGCGACGACCCAGCCGTCACCGCCATTGTTCCCGGGACCGGTGAACACAACGGCGCCGTGGCGCAATCGATCCGCATATCGTCGAGATATCTCCGCTGCCGCGGCGGTGCCAGCGCGCTGCATCAACACACGCGAGGGAATTCCACTTTCAATGGTCGCCCGATCGCGCTCCGCTGATTCGCTGGCGCTAACCACCCTGACGGATGGGGGCATCGCTGAGACGGTTAGAGTGCTACGCCTGTTGCGCGCAGTTCCAGGGGTAATCGCCCTCGAATGCCCTGTCGAAGTCGAACACGTCGACGAACTCGTCTCTCGTGTCCTGAGGCTGGCTGAGAAGAAATCCGAGGTCGACGAGGGTAAAGACGATGTCGCCGATGTCAGCAGTCGCCGAGATTCCCCAATGCTCCAGGACCACCTTCGCCATCAGGCCGTAGCGTTCGAGCGCGAGAGCGCGACACGCGTGCGCCAGCTCGGTTCCGCTGATGTGGCGGCGCGCGGTCAATTGCGCCTGACACATCTCGAGCGCCGAAAGAACGAACAGGTACGCCTGTTCGTCGAACCGCGGCTCGCGGATGCGAATCTGGTCCATTATCCCTTCGCGAAATGCCAGCTCAGCCATTGCTACTTTTTGTCCGCCATTGAGGGGAAGGATTTGTAGAGCGGGAAGCGATTCGTCAAGTCGAGTACTTCTTCCTTGACTGACGACGCGACCGCGGGGTCACCAGCGCTCGCGATTACCCTGTCGATGAGCTTGGCGATCTGCTCCATTTCCGGCTCCCGCATTCCGCGGGTCGTGACCGCCGGAGTTCCGATGCGAATGCCGCTCGTCACGAAGGGTGACTGGGTCTCCTTGGGCACCGTGTTCTTGTTGACCGTGATGCCGGCGGAATCGAGCGCCTTCTCTGCTACTTTCCCGGTGACATCCTTGTTCCGCAGATCAACGAGCAGCAAGTGGTTGTCCGTTCCACCCGACACGATGTTGAAGCCGAGCTCGATGAGCGTGTTTGCCAGCGTCTGCGCATTGCGCACGATTTGCCCGCAATAATCCTTGAACGACGGATCGAGCGCTTCCTTGAACGCCACCGCCTTGGCAGCGATGATGTGCTCGAGCGGACCACCCTGAGTGCCGGGGAACATCGCCTTGTCGATCGTCTTCGCGTGCTCCTCCTTGCACAGGATCAACCCGCCGCGAGGACCACGGAGCGTCTTGTGCGTTGTGCTCGTCACCGCGTCGGCGTGCGGAATCGGTGAAGGATGGTGACCGGTGGCCACAAGCCCGGCGAAGTGCGCCATGTCGACCACGAACTTTGCCCCGATCTCGCGCGCCACTTCCGCGAACGGCTCGAAGTCGATGATGCGAGCGTAAGCGCTCGCCCCGGCAATGATCATCTTCGGCTTCTGCTCGCGCGCGATCTGCTGCATCTGCCCGTAGTCGATGCGCCCGTCATCGCCGACGCCGTAGTGAATCGCGTGATACAGGAGGCCGGAGAAATTCACCGGTGAGCCGTGGGTGAGATGGCCGCCCTGTGAAAGGTCGAGACCGAGAACGACGTCACCGGGTTTGAGGAACGCGAGGTACACCGCGGCATTCGCCTGCGCGCCGGAGTGGGCCTGCACGTTGGCGTGGTCGGCGGAGAACAGCTTCTTCGCCCGATCGATCGCGCACTGCTCCACCATGTCCACGAACTCGCAGCCGCCGTAGTACCGCTTTCCGGGCAGACCCTCGGCGTACTTGTTCGTGAGTGGGGTTCCCATCGCCTCGAGCACTGCCGGCGAGACGAAGTTCTCACTCGCGATCAGCTCGAGTCCGCTTCTTTGCCTCGCGACTTCCAGGTCGATGAAGCGCGCAATCTCAGGATCGCTCTCCCCGAGAGTGCCGGCAGGCATCGCAATCGTCGCGAGCTTGGCCTTTGTTTTCGGAGCTGATTTCGTCTGAGGCATCAGGCTTCCTGTGGTCGGAGCTGCTTTGGTCCGCGCATCAGCTATCCTTTCGGTTCGATCTTTTCCACGCGCCGCTCGTGGCGGCCACCCTCGAATTTAGCATCCAGCCATGCCTTCATGGTCTCGATGGCCTGATCGTCCGTCATGAAGCGCGCCGGCAGCACGAGGACGTTCGAGTCATTGTGCTTGCGCGAGAGCTCGCCAATTACGGGCGCCCAGGCGAGCGCAGCCCGAACTCCGGGATACCTGTTGGCGACTATGTCCATGCCGACTCCGGATCCGCAGAGGAGAATTCCGCGTTTCACCTCACCCTTGGAGACTTCTCTGGCGAGAGGATGCGCGTAGTCGGGGTAGTCGTCGGGCTTGCTCGGATCGTTCGCGCCAATGTCGTCGGGCTGATAACCCAGTCTCTTCAGCTCCGACACCAGTCGGTTTTTCATCTCGACTCCGGCGTGATCGGACGCGATTGGAATCGTTTCACTCATGGTGCCTCCGCCAGACGCTGCTCGGCCAGACGATCAGCCGCTTCATAGGTCGGAATGTGCTTCGACTCCGCGATGTCGAACACCTTGAGAACCGTGTCGTAGATATCGTCGGCCTTGTCCAGCGCGCGCTGCGCATCCCAGCCAGTGACCTCG
>JALYZH010000044.1 GCA_030948945.1 Gemmatimonadota bacterium
ACCGGATCGACGACGAAGACGCCGTCTTCCTTCATGTCGGCGACGTAGAATTTGCGGCCGTCCGCTGACGACCGGATGTCCTGCGGCATGGACGGGACGCTCATGAGCGCCGCCATCGCCGCGTTTCGCGCATTGCGGCGACCGAGGTACCGCTTGATCTGCCGCGGGATGTAGTTGGTGAACTTGTCGGGATCGAGCGTGAGATATCCAACCACTGTTCGAGCGGAGAGATCGACTTTCACAAGCTGCCCCGAAAACTCACAAGTGCCGATCGCATAGCGGTTGTCGGCCGTGAACTCCATGTGATCCAGTCCCTTGCAGGCGACGGGGAGCGACTGCACCAGCTTCATGTCCTGCGGATCACGGAAGTCGATCCGATGACGCGCTTCCGCGATCACCATCGCGTACTTCCCGTCGGGAGTGAAGTACATGTTGTACGGATCGTCGACCTTTACGGGTTTCCCTTCCTGCGCGGTGACGGGATCGATCGGCGTCAGTGTATTCGACGAGTTGTTGGCGACCCAGAGGGTCGAGAGATCGTACGACGGAACCACGTGCTGTGGCACCTTTCCGGTGGGGAATGTGCGAACGACCGCGTAGGTCTTCGGGTCGATGACGGTAACGTTGCCCGAGCGCGAGTTGGGCACGTAAACCATTGGAATGGCGCGCGCTGCTGCCGGAGCGAGGTTGTTGGCGCCGTCCTCCGCGTAGATGTTCACCGCGCTGGCTTTCGTGCGGTTCGCCGCGTCGGCGACCGCAGGCCCGCTGCTTCCGTCCTTGTCGCGCCCACAGCTCGCGAATACGAGCGCGCCGAGAGCGATGAGCCCCTTCCAGCTCGTCATGGTGTTGCAACCTTCATTTCAGTTGTCTGGTGACGATGATCTAATTGGCAAGAATCGGACGCCCGCGAGTCTTGTACAGGGCGGACTCCATGATCAGAGCCGCGGTATTCAGGCTGGGCACTCCAGTCGGCAGGAGACTGTCCTCGTAGACTCCCGAACCCCAGCCGTTGGGCGTGCCCGCGGGGCGGACAGCTTTCAACACGAGCTGAGTGTACGCGTTCGGCAGAACCGCGTTCCAACCGAATGCCGCTTTTGAGCTTATCCAGCGGGGACGCTCGACGTACTTGTCGTCGCCAGGACCTTCGACGACGAAGGATTTTCCGCGATGGTAGACGCTATAGTAGTAGAAATAGTACGGCGGATCCGGCAGCGCGTCTTCCGTCACGGCGGTGACGATTCGCGTGCTCTGATACCGCGCGGCCTGGGCGGCGAGAACCTGCGAGGCCTGGCGCGCTAGTTCATTGGATCGGTACCCGGTCTCCATACCCAGCATGATGAACGGCTCGCTCATAACCCTGTCGTTTCCCGGACTGGTGACCAGCAGTCGGACACCGAGCACACTCACGGGAGCGACGTTCGATCGCACATCGAGCCCGGATGAATTGATCTTTGCTCCCCACATTCCAAAACCGGATAGCGCGTACTGCTGGTAGCCGATCTCGTTCTCGATGAAAGTCTGTCTCTTCCCGGTTTTCGGATCGACATCGAGTCCGCGCAAGTATCCGTCGTCCAGCAGCTTTTTCATGTCGAGCCGGCGCACGATCTGACTCGCGAGGGGCGCGTACTGCGGCTGCTTGACGGCCAGGATGCGGAGCCAGATCAACAGACGTCCAATGTCTACGGAGGACCAGCCGGCGCCGGTGGGCGAGATCTTCGATGCGTTATCGACCATCCGCCCTGTTTTCGCGTCGTAGATGCGATTGAACGCCACCCTGTCGAACAGATCGACCGTCGACAGTGTAGCAAGTATTCGCTGGATGTGCGCGCCGTACGTCGCGTCGTTGATGAAGCCCATTTCATGGGCCGTATAATTGGCGGCGATGACCCCAGCGATGTCCCATAGCGTCACATATGAATAGTTGGCGTGCGCACGGGCGAGACCGGTCGACGGCTCCGTGATCCTGTTGACGAAGTTCCAGGAAGTACGGGCGGCGTCCAGATAGAGCTGCCTTTCCTCCGGAGTTGGCACGGCCGCCGGCAGCTGTACCGGGCGCTGCTCGGGGGCAGCAGCGGTGTTGACGCCCGCGGGCGCCGCCTGACGCCCATTTGAACAGTCGGAAACGCCGGTCAACGCGCCAATCATCAGGGAGAAAACAAGGAGTGATTTGGTGGATCGCATGATCGTTGTGACTAATGAATAAGGGCTTTCCGCTCGCATGCGCCGTGAGGTTATCCCTTCTACCTGTCGGGAGAATGACAAAAAAGCTCGCGTAGTCGGGAGTTGGACTATCGTTATCGCTCGCGCGCTCGTTCGTAAAGCAACAAGCGTGCTCCCGTTAGCGCGCCGCATTAGTCAATAAATCCCAGTGAGTTACACGTTGTCCCATCGCGCCCGTACCGCGGCGCTCCTCTGCGCGGCGACCACTGGCTGGCTGAGCTCCGCATCCCCAATCCACGCGCAGGGCGGTTCTACCGCGCTGGCGGGCGTGCATTTCGATCAGGTCGTCATCGTGATCATGGAGAACGAGGGGACCGACCAGGCGCTCGCCGACCCGTTCATCGCATCCCTGGCGCAAAGAGGCGCGTGGTTCTCGAACTACCACGCGATCACGCATCCCTCTTTCCCGAATTATCTCGCGATTGTGGCCGGCAGCACTTTCGGGTTGGACACGGATCACCGACCACCCCCGCTGACGGGCGCGACGATCGCAGATTTGCTGGAAGCAAAGGGCCTCACCTGGAAGTCGTACGCCGAGAATTATCCGGGTGGTTGTTATCTGGGCAGCGCAGCCGGGGAAGGTCGGCTGACACCAACCGCGGCGCCGACCGAGCTCTATGCGCGGAAACACGTCCCGTTTCTTGCATTTGCTTCCATACAGAATGATGCTGCACGTTGCGCGCGTGTCGTTGCCGCGAGCGAGTTCACGCGCGACGCACGCGCCGGGAAGCTCCCGAATTACTCGTTCTTCACTCCGAACATGTTCAACGATGGACATGACACGTCGCTCGCTGCGTCATCCGTCTGGCTCAAGGGATTCGTGCAAAACCTGGAGAGCAGCATCGCGATGCATCAGCGGACGCTTCTGGTGATCACCTGGGACGAAGGTGGCACCCGTGACAACCGCGTCCTGGCGCTATTCCTGGGGAACGTCGTCAAGCCGGGCAAATACGCCGCCGCTTTGACACATTACAGTCTCCTCAGGATGATCGAGGACAATTTCGGGCTGGGTCGCGTCGCCGCCGGCGACAAGAACGCTACGCCGTTCCCGACGAGTGTGTGGCGATGACAACTTCAATTGAGAGGAATTTCATGCGTCCATCGATCCTGCTGCTGTCGCTGTTTGCGGTTCAACCGTTGCGGGCGCAGTCCTACACGATCACACACAACTATACGCTCGGTGGAGCTGGCGGCTGGGACTACGTGATTCCCGACGCGCCCAGTCACCGGGTCTTCATTGGAAGATCGAACCGGGTGATGGTCGTCGACATGAACGACGGCCATCTGATCGCCGAGGTCACCGGCATCAACGGAGCGCACGGCACCGCGGTGGCGGCCGGGACCCGTCACGGGTTTGCCACGTCGGGCGACGACAGCTCCGTCGTCATGTTCGATTCGAAAACGTACAAGACGCTCGGCAGAATCCGGGCGGCAGAAGACGCAGATGCGATCATCTATGATCCCGCGTCGAAGCGCGTGTTCACCTTCAACGGCGACGCCAACTCGTCGACCGTGATCGATCCGCGCAAGGGAACCTTCATCGCCAACATTCCACTGGGCGGTAAGCCCGAGGAGGGGGAATCGGCCCGCAACGGGATGATCTACGCGAATCTCACCGACAGCAGCCAGATCGTGGAGATCGACGCGAAGAACCTGCGTGTCACGCGCCGGTGGTCGACTGCGCCCTGCAAGAATCCAGTCTCGATCGCGATCGACAGGCGAAACAAGAGATTGTTCAGCGGCTGCCGGAGCGGCGTGATGGCGATCTCCGATTACAGGAACGGTCGACTGATCACGACTGTGCCAATCGGTCGCGGTGTCGACGGCGCCGGATACGATCCGGTGAAACACGACGCGTACGCGTCGAACGTGGACGGCACATTGACGGTCATTCACCAGGACACGCCCGACACTTATCACGTGGTCGAGAACGTTCAGACGGGCGACGCTGCGCGCAACATGGGCCTCGATCCCGCCAGCCACCGCATATACATACCCTCGGCCAAGTTCGGCCCGGTGCCCGCGGAGTCGACCGCGACCAATCCGAGACGGCGCCCTCCGATGCTTCCCGGGACGTTCACGGTTATTGTGGTCGAGCCCGTCGGGTCACACTAAAACGTTGATTTTTAGAGTTGCGCGCGGATCCAGTAGTAAAAAATGCTGAGGATCCGTTCATAGATCGGTAGTCGGCGCAGATCCTCAATGGTCACGCGCCGCGCCGAGCGCAGGTCGTCCACGAAGGCGTCTTCGAGCTGCTTCGCCAGCGCCCGGTCGAGCGCGACGATTCCGAACTCCGCGTTGAGCGCAAAGGAGCGGGGATCGAAGTTGATCGAGCCGATCGACGTCACACTACTGTCCACGATCACGATCTTGCAGTGAATCATCGTGCGCTCGTACTCGTAGATCTCGATTCCGCCCTTGAGCAGCGGACCCCAGGTGCGGCGGCCGGCGCGACGCACCGCCGGCTGGTCGTGATAGCGCCCGGGTAACAGGATCTTCACGTCGACGCCCCTCGCCTTGGCGTCGTTGAGAGCATTGAGAAATGGCGGGGTCGGAACGAAATAGGCGTTGGTGATCCAGAGCCGTCGGCTCGCTCCCGCGATCAGCACCGCCATGGAGCGCTGTGCCGCGCTGGTGGCGTGCACCGGATTGCTCTGGATTCCGCACAGCGATGTTTCGCCGGCGGGAGCCAGGATCGGGAAATATTTCTCATCGATGGGAAGCTCACCTGTCGCTTCGTTCCAGTTGTCGACGAAGGCAGCCTGAACCGTCGCGACTCCTGGTCCGAGTACTCGAACGTGAGTGTCGCGCCAGTGGCCGGGAACGTCGGCATTGCCGGCCCAATCATCGGCGATTCCCACTCCACCGGTGAATGCGACCCTGCCGTCGATGACGAGCAGCTTCCGATGGTTTCGATGGTTGTAGTTCGCCCACGAGTACCAGCGGATCGGCCGGAACCAGCTGATCTTGCACCCGGCCTCCTTCATCTGGTTCATGAGGACGGGTGAGATGTTCTTGCTGCCACTCCTGTCGATCACGATGCGGACTTCCACACCCCGCTTCGCTGCCGCCGAAAAAGCGTCAGCGAATTGCCGAGGGATGTGTCCGGAGAGAAAAATGAAAGTCGAGAAGTGGACGCTGTGACGGGCCGATCCTATCGCTTCCAGCATCGGAGGGAATATCTCGACCCCGTTATGAAGCGCCGTGATCCTGTTTGAGCCCTTTACGTCGGCGCTCGCGGAGCCGGCGAGCGCCCGCATGAACGCGTCGCCATTGCTCGCTACGGGCGGCACCGCCACGACCGCGGCTTCGCGATCCGCCTCCGCATTCACGCTCGCCGTGACGTACGCGAAGACGACAGCAGTGAGGACGAGCAGTGACACGACGATTGTGAGAATCACGAAGGTCAAACTGCACCGCGTCCCCCCAACGCTCAAGTAAGGGTTTCCAACAATTCCTGCGTTGCTGCTGGCAACTCGAACGTGAAAACACTTCCGCCGCCCGGCCTGTCGCCATAAATCACCTTTCCTCCCTGCGACTCAGCGAGCTGCCTCGCAATCGAGAGGCCGAGGCCGGCCGCGCCGGCATCCGCTGCGGATCCGTTCGGACGGTAGAAAGGCTCGAAGATCTGCTGCTGCTCCGACGGCGGCACTCCGAGTCCTCTGTCCGCTATCTGGAACGAAAGGTTCGATCCAATCTCCGTCACGCTCACGGTTACCGCTCGATTCGACGGCGAGCAGCGCAGCGCGTTCTCAATCAGATTCGTAAGAACCCGAAGCGACTGGACGAAATCGAAAGTGCCGAGGAGCGCCGGCTTCGTGTAGTCGATCACCGTCTCGATGCGATCGGCGTCGGGCACGCCGGAGAACTGGCGCACAGCAGCGCCAAGCAGATCCTCAGCGGTGTTCACCTCGGGGTTCATCGTGAAAGCACCCGCGCGCAGTCGAGACAGGTCGAGCACATCGGCTACCATCTTCCCGAGGCGGTCGGCCTGCTCGAGAATCACTCCCGCGTGAGCCCGGGCGCGAGACCCGTCGGTCTGAATGTCCTGAGCGAGAGCGCGAATCGTCGTGAGCGGCGTGCGCAGGTCGTGCGAGACGGACGCCAGCAGAACGTCCTTCATCCGGCTCGCTTCGCGTAGCGCTTCCGCGTGCCTGATCTCGGCCGACAGGTGCTCGATTTCTTCGGCGTGCCGCCGAGCCCGCTCGGCTTCGGTTCTCGCTTGGGTGAGCAACCGGTTGGCGACGAGAGCGGTCGTCAGGAATGCAATGAGTGCAAGAAGGTCGAGCGGCTCGTTGACTGTCAGCGTGTCGAACGGCGGCTGGAAGAAATAGTTGATCGCAAGAAAGCCGAGCACCGCCACGAGAACGCCGAGCCATCGCTCGCCGCCAGCGGTTGCGCCAAGGACGATCAGGATGTAGACGAATGCGGCGTGCGCCTGTTCGATGTGCTCTCGAGAGTTGCGCATGACGTAGGTCGCCACGACGACGACCGAGAGCCAGAGCGCCCATTCGGCGTAGGTGAGCGTCCTTTGCTTCACGATTCCGCGATGAAGCGATACCCGACGCCAGGCGCTGTGATGATGAGATGAGGGTCGGCCGGATCACTCTCGATTTTACGGCGCAGATTCGTGACGTGGACCCTGAGATAGAGCCGCGCGTCGCCGTAGGGTTGGTTCCACACTGACGCAAAGAGTTGCTGGTGGGTGAATACGCGTCCGGGATCAGAAACGAGC
>JALYZH010000362.1 GCA_030948945.1 Gemmatimonadota bacterium
CGCGATCCGCAGCCGCTCGCTCTCAACGCTCGCGACCTCGACAAGATGCTCGGCCATATCCAGGCAGAGAGCACAGTCATCGAAGTGACGGTCGGCGGAGCAACTGCCAAGACCCTGATTCGCGAGATCCAGCGCCACCCCATCAAGCGCCAGATTCTTCACGTCGATTTCCAGGCGTTGGTCGCGGGTGAGAAGGTGACCGTCAACATCCCGATCGTGCTCACGGGAATCCCGGAAGGCGTACGGCTTGGGGGCGGAGTTCTCGACCAGACCCTCCGGGAAATCGAGATCGAAGTCGATCCTGCCAACATTCCGGATCACATCGAGTACGATGTCACGAACCTCGTGATCGGTGATTCGGTCCACATCAGCGATCTCAAGGTACCGGAGGGCGTCGAAGTGCTCGACGATCCCGAGACATCGGTGGCTGTAGTCGCTGCGCCTCGCGCAGTGATCGAGGAAGTCGCCGCGGTCGCGGTTGTGGAAGGCGCCGAAGGTGTTGCCGCTGAGCCCGAAGTCATCGGTAAGGGATTGGGTGACGAGGAAGAGGGCGAGGGCGGCGACGAGTCCAAGAAGTAACTCCTATTGGATAACCCTTGAAAGTCATACTCGGCCTCGGCAATCCGGGCCGGGAGTACGCGGCGACAAGGCACAACGTCGGCTGGTGGTTGATCGACCACCTCGCCGACGTTTGGCATCTTGACGGTTGGAAAAAGGATGGCGACTCGCACATCGCTAACGGCGTCGTCGCCGGAACCAAAGTCAGGCTCGTCAAGCCGCAGACGTACATGAACCTGAGTGGCCAGTCGCTCAAGACCTACGTGCGGCGGCCGTTCTGGAGCGCCACGAAGGATCTTCTCGTCGTCGTCGACGAGGTGCAGATACCCGTAGGACGATTTCGGATTCGCTCCCGCGGAAGTGCGGGCGGTCACAACGGCCTGAAGAGCGTCGAGCAGGCACTCGGCAGTCAGGAATACTCACGATTGCGGATTGGCGTGGGGCCGAGCGAGGAACGAAAGGGCGTTTACAAGGATCTCGCCGACTTCGTGCTCGCGCCGTTCGCTCGTGACGAGCGCGAGGACGTCCTGGCGTTGTTGCCGCCGCTCGCCGCGACGGTCGAGACATGGATGCGCGACGGCGTCGAGAAAGCGATGAACCTTCATAACCGTCTGCCCACTCCTGAAGACTGAAACTGCAACTGAACGGGTGCGAGCTCCCGATCAGTTGTAGTTCACCAGCTATCTTGTCTCACTAATGTTAAAACTCGGAATAGTCGGCCTCCCCAACGTCGGGAAATCGACACTCTTCAACGCTCTGACCGCGGCGAAAGCCGAGGCGGCGAATTATCCCTTTTGCACCGTCGAGCCGAACGTCGGGATGGTCGAGGTGCCCGATTCGCGTCTCGGTGAACTCGCCAGAGTCGTCCAGCCAAAGCGGACCGTTCCGGCGGTGGTGCAGTTCGTGGATATCGCGGGTCTCGTCAAAGGTGCCGCCGAGGGCGAAGGGCTCGGCAACAAGTTTCTCTCGAACATCCGCGAGACGGACGCTATCGTGCACGTGGTGCGGTGTTTCGAGGACGAGGACGTGACGCACGTGATGGGCGCGGTCGATCCAGTCCGTGACCGCGAAGTGATCGAGTTCGAGTTGGCGATCGCCGATCTTGCGTCGCTCGAGAAGCGACTCGACAAGACGCGCCGCACCGCTCGGACTGGCGACAAGGAAGCGCAGACGGAGTTGCCGGTGCTGGAGAAGGCGTACGGATTTCTCAAGGATGGAAGAGGGCTGTGGGAAGCGCGGCTCTCAGCAGACGAGAAGGCGGTGCTGGCGCCGCTATCTCTCCTCACGGTAAAACCGGTTCTCTACGCCGCCAACGTGAGTGACGCAGAACTCTCAGGAGACGAAGGACCGTACCTGAAAGCGCTCCGCGAAGCGGTGAAGGCGAGCGGCGAGCGCGCGGAGGTGGTTCCCTTCTCCGCCAAGATCGAGGCCGAGCTGGCGGAGCTGCCACCCGAAGACCGCGCCGATTTCCTGTCGTCGCTCGGTCTCGAATCGGCGGGGCTCGACCGGTTGATTCAAGCCAGCTACAAGTTGCTGGGTCTCGAGACCTATTTCACCGCGGGCGAACAGGAAGTCCGCGCGTGGACCATCCATCGCGGTGACACGGCCCCCAAGGCGGCCGCTGTCATTCACACTGATTTCGAGCGGGGATTCATTCGTGCCGAAACCGTTTCCTACGATTCCTTCGTCGGCAACGAGGGGTGGAAAGGAGCGCGCGAGAAGGGCGTGGTGCGATCGGAAGGAAAAGAGTACGTCGTCCAGGACGGCGACGTGCTCCTTTTCCGGTTCAACGTCTAGATACTAACGGCCCCAACCTAGTTGCTTGGGTGGATCTGGTCGCGGATCTCTCCCGCCGGATTCGCCGTCGTATGCACGTTCGCGTAAGCGTTGCCGTTGTTGAACAAGACCCTCAGCGAATCGAGCGAGACGCTGCCGTTGTTCGCATTGGTGATCGACCCCCTCATCACGAATCCGTTCAGCGTGCCGGTTTCGGGAGGCCGGTTGGGCACGTACAGGTTGACGATGACCGGCCCCGCTGTAGTGCCAACGTTCGTTGCGGTGCCCTTATGGATGTGTGACGCGGTTACGTTGGTGACGTTTGTCAGCGTGAGCGTCCAGTCGATCTCGGTCCCCTTGTCCTCGAACGTAAAAACGCCGCTACCTGGCGACGTCACTGTGCCGCCTTCGGCCGCGGCGTTCAGGTTGCCCACGTACATCTTGTTCGCCGGAGCGGTACTGTCTCCGCAGCTCGTCGCAACGGCAGCTACGCCAACCGCTGCGATGACACCGATGGCTAGCGTGCTTACTATTCTGCGCATGGAACCTCCAGGAAGGCGCAGGTTCTAAGCTAGAGCCGCAACGAAAAACGGCCAGTACACCCCTGCGAACGACCGCGGTCCGGCGGCGAGGAGTAGGTACCGGCAGGCGGGCGTCAGTTTCGCGCAACGCGGTTGATTCGGAGACGTCGTTCGGGTACCTTTCGCTCTCACAACGGCCACAAATGTGGCCTTCACACCTTCCTCCCACTACGGCAACCAGATGGGGGGCGGATCATGACCAAAAGGAGGATTGCCGAGTGCCTCGCACATACGAGGCGGTCTATATCTTCGACTCTACTCTCGAAGACGCCGCCATCAACGAAAAGATTAACCGCTTCCACGGAATGCTCAGCGCCAGCGAGCAGCCGGAAGTCGCGCATTGGGGACGGCGACAGCTCGCCTACTCCATCGGTCCGCGCGAGAACGGCTACTACGTCGTTTCGAAGTTCTCGACCGAGCCCACCGCCCTGCCCGAGTACGAGCGCGCGCTCAAGCTCGACGACGGCGTCATCCGCTACCTCATCACGCTGCACGAGCACGAAGTCGGCGCTCCGCCTCAATCCGAGGAAGAGCTGGCCGCTGCGACGCGTCGTGACGACGATGACGACGACGAGGATTAATCAATGAGAAGACCACAAAAGAGCTGCCCGTTCTGCGAAAGCCGCGTGCGCTGGATCGACTATAAGGACGACCGCACACTCGGACGATTCATCACCGATCAGGGGAAGATTCTTCCCTCCCGCCTGAGCGGGTCCTGCGCGCGGCACCAACGGCAGCTGTCGACCGCAATCAAGAGGGCGCGATTCCTGGCCCTCATCCCGTACATTCGCGGTCACCAGGCGTAAATGGGCGCGGCCGCCACGACGCCAGTCCAGAAGCAATCGTGGCGGCCTCTGTTGTGGGGGCTCGCCGGATTTCTGATCCTCCCTCAGCTTCCGTTTTTCGAGCTGATGATCCCCATCGGACAGTCGCTCCTTTTGCTCATTCCCGTGATTGCGGTTTGCTCGATTGTGGGATGGAAGCTCGGAGGGCGGGCGGCGCTGGCGTTGGTGTGGGTTGCACTCTCCATCTGGATGTTGCTTCAGCCTGCGGGGTCGGCGGGAACGCCTTACGACCAGATGACGCGCGGTTGGGTGATTCTCCTCGCCGCCAGCTTTGGGCTCGTGAGCCTTTGGAGCGCCACGAGTCCGTTCTTCGTCAGGGCGCTCGTGGCGGTCGGCATCGCCACGGGTGTCGGGTTTCTGATCGCGCTGTCCACACCGAGCGGAATTGCGCGCTTTCAGCACGCATCGGCAGAAGAATTCACCCGCAGGGTATCGGGCACTATCGAGCGGATACATCAGAGCATGGATACGCCGGAGTGGAAACAGATCGCCGCGAAGATGCCTGCTCTCGACACCTGGAACGACGAGTCCGAGACAGCGATGCGGGCCATTCCGGATC
>JALYZH010000367.1 GCA_030948945.1 Gemmatimonadota bacterium
GATTGATCCCGTACCGCAACGCGCCCACGTAATTCGAGGCGGCCCAATCGCCGTGCAGGATTGCGACGGCCGCCTCCGTGTAGATCACGTCGTCGGAGCCCATCGCGCCGGTATAAAAGACAAGACGTACGACGCATGCCATCGCCACCATCAGCGCGAGCAGGGTCCAGTCGGCGCCATACATTTGCCGACTGCCCGTCATACCGGACTCGGCCAGCGAATTGATCCGAACGGGGATTTTGGCCAACCATCGGCGGGTACTGCGCACGGTGCTGGCCTCGGTCACCGCTTACGAACCTGAGACGCTCTCGAAGATTGCAATTGTCTGCGCAGCAGTCGCCTCCCATCGAAACGTACCTGCCCTTTTTACTCCCCGTTCGATCAATTCCCTGCGATGAGCTGGTGTCGATACGATTTCTTCTATCGCTTCGGCAATCTCGACCGGATTCGACGGCGACACGAGCAGCGCCGCATCTCCGACGATCTCCGGGATGGATGAGACATCCGACGCGATTATCGGTATGCCCCTTACCATCGCCTCCAGCAAGGGTAAGCCGAACCCCTCATAGAGCGAGACATAAAGCAGGGCCACCGATTCCTGGAGCACAATTTCAAGCGACTCATCGGTGACATAGTCGAAGATCACGACCCGTTCGCCGCAGTGGAGCTGATGGGCCAATTCCCCAAACCGTTTTCGACCCGCCGCATTATTCACGCCTACCAGGACAAGTTTCGGCCCATCTGGATTGACAAGTGCAAACGCCCTGATAATCATCTCGGTATTCTTGCGTCTAGCCTCCCCTGCGAACGCAAGCAGATAAGGCCCCACGATACCGACTTGCGTCAGTGCAGCGTCACGGCTACCGACCGAGTCCTTGGGAAGAGGGCTGTCGGCACCCCAGTGGACAACCGTAATCTTCGCCGGGTCCAGGCCGAAGAGCGAGACCAGATCGGCCTTCGTATTCTGTGACACGGCAATCACCGCTCGAGCACGACGCAATCCAAATTCCAGTTGGGTCCGAAAGCGATCGATTGCGGTCTGGTCCTGCCCATCATCGAAGACCAGCGGGATGACGTCATGAACCGTCATTACCGTAGGCACCAAAGGGAATCGGGGCGTCGAGCTGCTTGCGCCATGCAGCAGATCCGAACCTCCAAATTTGGCAACGAGCGGCAAGCCGACGTTTTCCCACAGGTTAAAGCGAAACCCTGGAATATTGAGGACATGGGACGATAGGTTGGAGCGCGCCATGGCATAGTCGCCTTCGGACTCACCATATAGCCGTATGTCCCATTCCGGACGCTGATCCGCGATGTGGTCGTACAAGCACCTCAGGGAACGCCCCTCGCCCCGCGGATGCGGCGTAAGGAGACTCCTCGCGTCCACCGCGATTTTCATGGAAAGCGGGTCATTGTCTTCGCAGAGGTCCTTCGGTTCTGGACGTGCCTACAATCGCGCCTGGCGGGATGAGCGACGGCTTCGGCTCGCCAGCGCGCGCCGACTCCGATGCGACGCCACGAGTGGCCAATTCGCGCTGCAGAATTGCACTGAGCGAGATCAAAAGATAGGGCAGATCGAAGTACGCCAGGCTCAGGAATGCGCCGGAAACCATGTAAGCCACCAGGCTGATCTGCAGGCCCGAAGCGAGGCGCCCGATCCATTCCGTCTCGGGTGATTTCTTGGCTTGCGCCATGATCCTGCGAAATGCCAACAACGTGGAGATGAGCATCGCGACGAAAAGACCGAATCCCACGAAGCCATGATTGCCGAGCGCCTGGAAATAGATGCTGTGTGCGGCGCGCGCATAATTGTTCGCGCCTTCGACGAGAAATGGCGCGTAAGCGAGCCACCGCGCGTCCGCAATATATTCGAAAGAAAAGCCACCCCCGCTCAGAGGGTGCTCACGTGCCACATTCAAAGCGACCCCCCAGGATTGAAAGCGCAACATCGCCGAAGTATCTGTCTGGTAGTTTTCGATCGACTCCGCCCGACTATACAATTCCTCGGGAACCCAATCCTTTCCAAAATAGGCCAGCGGCACCAAGAGCAGAACGACAAGAACCTTCCTGCGTGTTCTAAGCAACAATAGCGGCGCAATTACCGCAAGTCCGACAAGCGCTCCGCGCGAGTATGTAAAGACTGCGGAGAGCATGCTCAGCCACATCGTCACCAGGTAGGAGCGCGCCAGCCATTTCCTCGTTTCCTGTCCAGCGAGCCAATGAAGAAGCGGAACCACCATGACGAGCGCGAGACCGATCGAGTTGTTGTCCTCGATGAACGAGCCTTCGGGTCCGCGGATCTGTGAGACACCGCCGTGCGTTATTGTAAAAATTCCTCCCTTGAAACCAAAAAACCCTATCGAAAGCGCAGCAACGACGACCGTTAGCTTAATGCGGTCCCGACCATAGATCGCGAACGGCAACACCACGCTCATCAAAATGATTTTTTCGAATTGATTCCACGCTCTCCAAGCCTCTGTCTGCGCCATCGCAGTGAAAGTGGTTAGGGTAAAGTACAGCGCGCACAATGCCATCAGAATCAGGGGTGTATTCCACTGAATGCGCTTTCGGTCGTGAGTGATCGCAAGCCCAATTAAAGTCACGAGTGCCACTGCGAAAGCCCATGGCATCGTTTGAGCAAACCCGAAAGTCAACCTGTGTGGATTCATGAAGCTCAACCACATATAAAGCAACATGCCGATCCACGGCCGCACCAAGCAAACGGGCAAAAGCCCCCCCACGATAATCAAGAGAGCGATATCACGCATCGACGTGCTCTCTTGCCTTTGCCACTATCGATTCCATGACTTTTTCAAGTTCCGCAGCTTTTTGATGCCAGGTGTAGTGCTGCTCCACGGTCTTACGAGCAGCGTCACCGAGGGCCGCGGCCCGGATCGGATCTTGAAGGAGCGCGACAACCGCCTCAGCAAACCCATCGAAAAGAGGACGAATGAGTATGTTGTGTCCCTCTTGCACCTTCAATCCTCCCGCACTCGCCGGGGTTGCAACGACTGCTTTTCCCATGGACCAGGCTTGCAGGATCTTGTTCTTGATACCGGCGCCTTTGCGCAGGGGGCAAATGAACACTGCGCCGCGTTCGACGAAAGGTCGAACGTCGTCCACAAAACCGGTAACTTCGACCGAAGGCGCAGCCAACGCTCGCACTTCCGGTGGAGGATCCATGCCCACAACAATAACTCGGACATTCGGCATCGTCTCCCGAACGCGCGGGAGAATGTCCTGGCAAAAAGTGACGATTCCGTCCGTGTTCGGTCGAAAGTTCATATTGCCCTCGAACACGATCGTGCCAGGCTCGATCGGCAAACCCGTTGCATGAAATTGGCGCTCATCAACGCCGTTGTGGACGACGGACACCGGCGTTTCCGGACAAACCCAGTGGAAGGCTTCTGCATCTGTCTCGGAGACGAATAAGCAGCGGGCAGCGGGTCCGAAGTAGCGGCGCTCGAAACGGTAGTTCATGATGAGCCACTTGAGCATCAACAGGAATCTTCCTACGCTTCGCGTTTGCTTTAGCTCACGCCAGTATTCGAGGACGCCGTCGTCGACCGCGTCCGCCAGCAGGCGGCGCCGGCCACTAGTTGGCACATTTACGATCATCCCCCAGCCGGATACCCAGATTACGTCGTACTGCTGCTCGCTGAGAACGTGTTCCAGATGAGCGCGGACCTCCGGGCTGCTGGGGAACATGTGGCCTACCGACAGGATATGCCTCAGTCGATCAAGACCGCGACGGCGCATCGCCTTCGGCGGTGGAAAATGCACGATGATCTCGAAGAATTCTTTCAGTTCCTCCGGAGGCATCGTGTCGCCATAACAAAGCAGATCGAACGTGTGACCGTTACGCAAATGTCGTACATAATGATAAATGCGAAGATTCTGACCATTTTGCAATGGATAGGGGTAACGGTCGCAAAGGAGCAGCACTCGCATCGTCATCACGCCATTGTTTTTGCAGAAGGCTTGATTCTCGGCCTGATGAGCGCGGCGGCTCCGAATTTACTCAAAACAATCGCGCACGACCTTCTCACTAAAGGCGGCCGCGCCGGCGCTAGAAAGGTGGTCTGAATCGCTGAAAAACTGCGGTTGATTGCGAAATTCGCGATGATAGGAATTATACCGAATTCCGAGTCGCACGGCCTCCGCCGCAAACCAATGTCGCACTGCCGCGATTTTCGGAATGTCTTCATGGTTGTAGTACTCATCACTAACCGGAAATTCGACGATACATGTATTGACTCCGGCCTTCACCAGGCGCGCCAAAAGTGCCGCGTATGCGAGAGCAGCTTTTTGCTGCGCAAAGTCATCGATTGGATCCTGTAATTTCGCTCGATCGCGCGCGATCGTTTGACGGATACGCTCGTCAACAAGCTCCCAGTGATCCGCCGACTCGATCCATCCGGATTCGTGAAATCTTGCTCGCGCATCGAAGCTACCCTTGAGGAGCCATACCCGCCAGTAAGCAAATAGCTTAGGGCGATGGTAGCCGCTCAACGTCCGAATCGTAGCGGCACGTGTGTCATCAAACGTGCGATCGAAGAGCGCCTTGTAGTCGGCCTCGGTATTGGCGCGATAGGCAGAAAACATGTGCGCGTCGGCCTGTACGACTGCGCGCGTTACCCGTCTGGTGGAGAGGTATGAGAACGCCTTGTGGGAAATATCCTCGATCGTTTCCCCTGGAAAGGCCAGATTCACCGCGTCGCGGCTCGGCACAAAACCGTACGCCATGTGCGAGTCGCCGAGCGCGATGGTCTGGGCATGCGAGGAATGGAATAACCGGACATGCGCCGGCAAGTAATCGTTTGGCTCCACTCGCGTTCTAACCAGCCACTCGGTAGCACTTAGCGCTGCAACCGCAGCACAAATCACGCCGAGCACCAGTGTATGAGTGTATGACTCAAAATTGAAAGTAGATAAACTCACTGGAGCGCCCCACCACCATCGTCATTATCGACACAAGAATCAACAGAATTTGAATGATCGCCTGCAGCGGACTCGGGAACCACTTGTACCATTGCCACCCAGGATCCGCCTCGTGTTGCTTGGAGCCATCGAGAGTGGGACGGAATCGCGCCATGATCTGCTGCGTATTCGGTGCCAGCCAGGTGATTGCGGCAAGTCCTGCAAGCCAGAACGTCCCAGCCTGCCATTGGGCCAATCCGTTGTGGAACATTCCGTCAAAGCGGACACCAAAAGGAATAACCGACCGAAAGTGACTCGCCATTCCTTCCGGAAGCGAAAGCCCATTGCCCCCAAACATCGCTCGTAACATTGCCGCAGCTGCGTAAAACGTCTCGGCGCGAAAGAAGACCCAAGCGATAACAACTGCAAATGACGTTAAGGCGATCGAGAGCATTCGATGGAGAGCGGAAGCTTGCTTAGCTTCCGGCGTGCGCCTTTGAATCAGTTCGTTCCAAAAATGGTTGACTGTGAGGTAGAGGCCGTGGAGTCCGCCCCAGATGACAAATGTCCAGCTCGCGCCGTGCCACAAGCCTCCAAGCAACATCGTCACCATCAAGTTCGCATATCGGCGCGCTTTCCCCTTGCGACTTCCGCCAAGGGGAATGTACAAATAGTCTCTCAAGAATCGGGAGAGAGTGATGTGCCAGCGACGCCAGAACTCGATGATGTTTCGCGCTTGATAAGGCGAATAGAAGTTTATCGGGAAGCGGATGCCGAACATCCTTGCTAGTCCGACAGCCATGTCGGAGTATCCTGAAAAATCGAAATAGATCTGAAATGTGAATGCGAGTACGCCTCCCCATGCTTCAAACAAAGTAAGGTCAACGCCAGCTTTGGCGGCTTCGAACGTTGAGGTGGCGAAGGGAGCGATGCTGTCAGCGAGCACGACTTTCTTGAAAAGCCCAAAACTAAACAGCGTCAATCCGACCGCGATGTCTTCGTATTTGAACTGTCGACTTATCCTTGCAAATTGCGGCATCATCTCCTTGTGATGAAGGACGGGCCCAGCGATTAGATGTGGAAAGTATGTGACGAATAATGCGTAATTTGAAAAGTCGGTCTCACGGGCTTCGGATCTGTACGCGTCTACGAGAAAGGCAATTTGGGTAAAGGTGAAGAACGATATACCTAAGGGAAGCACGATATCCAAGAAACCGAGAGACCTCCCGGTGACCGCGTCGATACTGGCGAGGAAAAAGTTCGCGTACTTGTAATACCCGAGAATGGCCAAGTCTGTCGTGACGCCGACGGCCAATAGACTTTTGCGGCGTCTTTTTGAGCCGGAGTCAGTATTGGAAAGCCAATAACCGACTATGTAGTTGAATGTGACCGAGGCGACGAGCAACAAAACATACTTCGGGTTCCACCAGCCGTAAAAGAACAGTGACGCTGAGACTAGCCACGCAACGCGAGCGCGGCGCGATAACCAGCGGCCAGTGAACCAAAAGACGCCGAGGACGATCGGTAGGAAAGCGAAAAGAAACGCAAATGAATTGAATAGCATTGCGGTTCAGCGTCCCATGCCCGATTCAGCTTTTCATACCCGATTCTCACGTGTGACAACAGGCCACAGAAAACTGCATTGCCCGTGAGGATGAATGGGCAATACCATGTAAGGAAGCACATCAGGCCGCGCCATGATGAGAATCGTTACAGCGGCGCGCGCCTGCCAGTGAAACGACGTAAAAGGCTGCACAGGGGATCATTGCCAAGCCTCGGCACATGGAAAAGTGAACCATCCAACACGATTCGTTGAACAACACCCTGCGCAGCCACTACGGATTGCTCGTGCAAGTAGGCCGGCGAGAGCGATGAGCGCACGCTGACACGACGGCCGGCGATACGATGTTACGCGAGGAATTTCATTTCGTTCCAAACACGAGAAATCCGCAAGGATTCATTGTGCGCTTGGCGACTATTCGAGCGATGATCGAATTGAACACGTTCAGATAATACCAATGCTGCGCGGCTGTAATGAGGCTCCATACGCTTTGTAGCGTACTGCCATGGGCAATGATCTCTGCTTTGGAAAATCGGGAAAAAATATCTTCAAGCGAGTCCCATGTAAAACGGTAGTAGTCTCGAGGGGTAGGGTGAAAGGCGCAAATGAAACGGGTGGTGACGATACACGTTCCACCAGGTCTCAGAACCCGGTAGATCTCCGAGACCGCTAACCGCGGATCGCGGCAGTGTTCGAGCACTTCTGTCGCGATGATGCTATCCAGACTATCGGTCGCAATAGACATGGCATGAATATCACACACCACATCCGCACCATAGTCGGGCACAACGTCCATCGTAATGAGGTGGGAGCCACGCAACAGTTCGCGGTAAGGAGCATCTTCCGAGCCAACATCCAGTATCAGGCCAGGCCTGATTCGCTTAATCAGCGGCGTCAAGTCGGCTTCTAGCGAAATTCGAGTTACCGACTTCAGCCGCTTAGGGAACTGGAGGTAGTACCGCAGGTTATGCTTTATCTTTCGTGGTACGTCCGAGAATTTCATTTTTGGTTCGACTTCTTCATCACACACCTGGAGCCAGCTCGAGGTAAATTCTGTCGTAGGAATCGACGATGCTGTCCATGTCGTAGTGAAGCTTGCAGTAGGTTCTGCCTGCGTCCCCCATCCGCTTGCGCAAACCCGGATTGTCTCCGATCCGACGGATGGCATCTTCCAGCGCGCTCGTATCGGATGGCGGCACCAGGAATCCTTCGACGCCGTCCCTGAATAGCTCGGGGATGCCGCCCAGGTTCGAGGCCACGACGGGTACACCCTGGTTCATGGCCTCGATTATCTGGCGTGGGCATGCCTCATACCAGATCGATGGAACGACCACCACGTCTGACGCCGCGACAATATCATCGACATCTGAAACGAAACCGAGGAAACGCACGCGTTCGCCCAGCGCCAGCTCCGCAACTACGGCCCGCAGGTTTTCCTCTTCCGGGCCGTCGCCCATGAGCAAAAGACGATAACGATGGGGAAGCTGAGACATGGATCGAATCAAGTACTCAATTCCCTTGTGGTCCGCCAAACGACCGAAGTAGTTGACGATCACGTCATCGCTTCCGGCTCCGAGCTTCCGGCGTACTTCTCGTCGACGCTCAGAATCGATTGGCGTCAAGCGGATCTTCACGCCGTTGTAAATGGCACGGATACGGCTCTGCGGATATCCATATCCCGACACAAGACGCGCCGGATAGTCAATGGCGTTGACAGAGACGGTCGAATCCAATATCCGCCCCCAAACCCACCCAGCTAAAACCTCTGGAACATGCCAGAGCCTGATCCCGGGAATAAGTCCCAGATACTTCCTGCGCGGGATGTTCTGATGCGGGTCGGGCATGGCCCGCATGGTGCCTATTAATCGTGCGTTGGTCACCAATCGCGCGACAACGGGGATCACCCACATGCCCCGTCGCCATGAGATGTTGAAATGGATGATTCTCGCCGGATATCTGCCGAAGGTCCGACTCGCCTCGATCACGTTCCGCAGCAGACTTTTCTCGGGTGCCCAGTCGATCCACGTCACGCTGAGTCCC
The DNA here is from genome assembly GCA_030948945.1 of Gemmatimonadota bacterium. The sequence goes on from JALYZH010000367.1 coordinate 8,522, forward strand.
CAGCCTTCGAGCAACTTCGGATATGCAGTTGTCTGCAGCGCGCGTTCAGCGAGGATTTCGACCCGCTTGCCCTTTCGCGCCATGCCCGCCGCCAAATAGGCAATGGACCTCTCTGCCCCGCCCATTCCAGCTGAGCCAAGAGGGATATAAATAATATCTAACGCGTCATCGTTCATGGCTTGTACGTTCTGGCATCACCGGAGACAGATTGAGACAATGTTACGAAGATTCCTTTAGTGAGCAGGTAAGCAATCAGTTGCAGGTAACTTTGAGAAGCATCTTCAATGAGCGACCTTGGCGGGCTTGATACAGGCCGTGCGGGGTTTGCGTGAACCGTGACGAATGCGGACACCGCATCCATTACTTTTCGCGGCATCACGAAATCCGCCGCTTAAGAGGTAGGACGCTATCGATGAGGTGACCGGCTCCCTGCCACCCAAATATCGTGATCGCACCCAAAACCGCGTAGATCAAGCTAGAAGCCGCGACAGTCCATGCGAAGGCGAACCACTCATGTGGCTCGAAAGTGATGCGAATCACGGTAAAAATCACGTAAGCGAGGATTGCACCCCCAATAGCTCGCGGGCCAATAGCGAGGAAGTACGATTTGTACGTCATCTGCACAGCGCGGGTAGAGTAAAGTGGATGCAAAATGCCACGAAAGGCCACGGTCGCCACCAAGGTCCCGATCGCCGCGCCCATGGTACCCATCGCTGCCCAGCCAACGAGTGACAGCGTCAATGCCAGATTAACGGTCGCCTCGGCGCTGGAACAGATAAGATTGAACCGGAGGCGACCAAGGCTAAAGAGTACGGACCCCCCCATGCCGGCAAATAGAGATGCTAACTCCGCCAAGCTTAGAATCTTGAGAACGAGCACCGACTCGATGAATTCCACTCCTACCCAGAGTCTAAGGAAAATGTCGCCGAAAACGATAAAGCCGACGTAAAGTGGTATGCCAATAAAAAATGCGACGCGTGGATACCAAGTAAACGTTTTTCTAAGGCTTGCAAAGTCGCCGACCCCGCCGCTTTTCATGACCGACGGGTCTAACACTGCCGCTAGTTGCTCTACGGCTCGCTGTGCGTAAAGCACCAGCATATTCGCGACTCCGTAGACCGCCACAGCGCGCGGGCCGATGAATGCCATGAGAATGACTTGGTCGGATTGGTATACGACCTCGCTGGCACTACGCGTGATGAAGGTGACCGTTCCAAAACGCCACATCTCTCGCAGCCGCTGGATCTTGGCGGATACCAAGCGCAACGAAAGTTTCGGGTAGACATGCCGCGCGCAAAAGAAGGAAGCAACGAAAATCAGTGCGCCGGTTGCAGTATCCGCGCCGACGAGCCCAAGGAGGCCACCACCCGTCTTTAATACGACTACAACCAATCCAGTCCGTATCAGCAGACCC
>JALYZH010000395.1 GCA_030948945.1 Gemmatimonadota bacterium
CTCGAGCGCCAGCAGTTCGTGCAGGCGAGACTCGGCCAGCTCCGTCAGCGGCTCAGCAAGCTGTCGCAGATCGATGTCTCGCAGATTCCTTCGGACAAGGTCGGTCTCGGATCGCAGGTGGTCGTCCAGGACGAGAAAACCGGTGAGCGTGAGAGGTTCAGTCTCGTATTCGGAGACTCGGTGGAGTTCGAGGAAGGCCACGTCAGCATGTCATCGCCGATCGGGAAAACGCTGGTCGGAAGGAGCGTTGGCGAGACGGTCGTTCTCAAGCTTCCCGCAATTACGCGTCGTCTCAAGATCATCGAGCTCAAGACCATACACGACGCCGCGTAGCGTCGAGCGGCTCATCGCACAGTAGTTTCGCGGCGCCAGCAAATGCGCTCGCCAATGCTTTGAAGTAATCCACCGCCAACGCCCGGAAAAGGGCTTGAGACGCGTGGTGCGCGTCAATACCGTCTCCTACAGGATCACTTGCCCGGAGATGAAAATGTTGAAGCAGGTTTGCACGACGATCGCAATCGCGTGCCTTTTTGGATGTGGTGGAAGCAGTACCAGCCCGACAACCCAGACCAATGTCAATACTCCTCCACCTGTCGGGGGAATTTCCGTCACGAACAACGCATTCACCCCAGGGTCAAAAAGCGTGACTGTTGGGACGGCAGTTCAGTGGGCATGGAACGCCTGCACGGGTGGGGATGGATACTCCGGTCAGACGTGCGTGGCGCACAACGTAGTCTTCGATGACGGCGTTAGCTCTGGTGTTCAGGATCAAGGGACGTTCAGTCGGACATTCGCCGCTGTCGGGACGTACAACTACCACTGCGCGATTCACGGCGCCGCGATGTCGGGAAGCATCACGGTTCAGTAGCAGCCAGCTCGCGCTAGGGCTGACCGATGGCGAACATGCGCTCGACATCCCCCTGGTACTCCCGGATGCGAGCGCTTTTCGTTTGCTCATCCCAACTTAGCAGCGGAGCCACTATCTCGGCGGCACGTGGTGCCGCGCTCAGTCCGTGATCGCGCGTCTCGAACGCCAAGTGGGTGCGGCGAATCAGGAGGTCCGAGAGTGTCTGCGCCATCTCGACACTTGCTCCGTAAACCAGGTGAGCACCGGTGTAGGGAAGCCCCTCGACGAGTGGCGTCGAGAGCGCTGCGTTTTCCCGCTGCAGCCGCGAGATCTGTTCGGCGCGATCCGCTCCGGGAAGCTCGGTGGAATCTGTGGCAGCGCTGTGCCGTTTCTGGCCCAGTGAGCGCTGAACTAGATCAACGATTTCCGCCGCCATCGCTCTATAGGTCGTGAACTTCCCTCCGGTGACATTTATCACTCCCGAATTGCCGGTGACAATGCTGTGCTCGCGCGAGACAGCGCTCGAATTCGTGCTGGCCCCGCTGGCAAGCGGGCGAATGCCGGCCCACGCGCTCACTACATCATCGCGGGTCAATCGAGCGCGCGGGAAATAGTCGTTGGCCGAACTCAACAGGTAATCGACGTCGTCGAACGAGGCGTGGACAGTCTCAGGTGATTCGCTCGTCCAGGTGTCCGTAGTGCCGATGATCGACTGTGGACCCGCCGGCAGACAGAACATCACTCGACCGTCCACAGGAGAGATGAGCGTGAGGGCGTCCCGGTTTCCGATCCGCTCGCGAGGCACCGAGATGTGAACGCCCTTACTTCCACGACGTCGTTGCGCTGGCTCGCCCGTGCTGAAGCTGGTTTCCCAGACACCGGTTGCGTTGACAACGACACGGGCCAGTACTTCGCGCCCTTGGCCGACGACCGCGCCGATCACTTTGCCCTTTTCCGTGAGAAGATCCACGACTCGTGTGTGACTCCGGACTGTGGCGCCATGCGCTCGTGCGGCTAGCGCGTTCGCGACCGTCAGCCGCGCATCGTCGGTGCACGCGTCATAGTAGACCGCTCCACCGGTCAAGCCCGTGCGATTGAGAGATGGCTCGCGAGCGATGGTTTCGGCCGCGTCCAGAGTGAGGTGTCGACGCGTCCGGCCCAACGCCATCAGCCGATAGACCAGGAGTGCCGCGCTCAACTTCAGCCTGCCGACTCGCGCGCCACGGTAGATCGGCCAGCTGAAAGCGAGGGGCTTCACGAGATGGGGCGCGATACGGAGCAGCGTCTGTCTCTCTCGAATGGACTCGTGCACGAGGTGGAGCTGGCCCTGCTCGAGATATCGAATGCCACCGTGAATCAGGCGTGAGGATCGCCCCGATGTTCCGCTCGCGAAGTCGTCACGCTCGAACAGCGCCACCTTGAGCCCACGCATCGCGGCGTCGCGGGCGACGCCACATCCCGTGATGCCGCCCCCGATCACCAGCAGGTCGAATCGTTCTCCGGAGAGCTCAGTCATTCTTCTCTTTGATTGGCGGCGCTGAGCGGAAACGCTGACCAAGTATAAGGAATTTGACCGCAAGATTCGGATATCGCGCATGAAGCCGCGCCGGCATCATTCGGCACGAGCAGCAACACAGACCGTTCGACAGTGAGGAGACAATGCAATCCTATCGCGTAGTGGCCGTCGGGGACCGAATCGCCAATGCGGTCCGAAAAACGCTGCGGTCACCGGGCTATGGTCATCCCGCGCATGCCGAAGTGGCCACCGGTTACGGACCATGCCGTCAATGCCTGAGAGCCTTCGCAGTCGGCAAGGATCGCCGGATACTCTTCACCTACGACCCGTTCTACGGGAGCGAAAAACTTCCGCTGCCTGGCCCTGTTTTCATCCACGAGCACGACTGCGAGCGATATCCGGAAGACGCGGGCTTTCCCGCCGACATCCTTTCTCACAGCCTCACCCTCAACGCGTATGCGCGAGGGCGACGACTGGTTTCGCAGAGGTATGTTTCCAATGAGGCCGTCGAGCCCGAGCTGCAGCGGCTGCTTCAGGATGGAGAGGTGGCCTATATCCACGTGCGGGACACCGACGCGGGCTGTTATGATTTTCGTATCGAAAGGATGAGCGATGAAGGTGGCGCCACACAAGGCACGACGTCGAACGGAGGAAGCTCCCATGAATGAAGCCATTGCCTGGGAGTCGGTACTCCACAGAGATCCTTCCGCTGATGACCGCCTGCTGTACGGGGTTACCACCACCGGCATTTATTGCCGCCCATCGTGCCCATCCCGGCGGCCGAAGCGCAATAACGTGGCGTTCTTCTCTTCAGCTGAAGCCGCGGAGGGCGCTGGATTCCGCGCCTGCCAGCGCTGCCGTCCGAATCGCGCCAAGTCGCCAAACGGTCCGGTCCAGCGCGCTCGCGATTACATCGACCGCCACGTCACGGATCTCGGCGAAGCACGCCTCACTTTGGAGCTTCTGGGAGAGAAGTCGGGAATGAGCCCTTATCACCTGCAGCGAAAATTCAAGGAGCTCATCGGATTGACGCCGGCGCAATACATTCGGGCGCGGAAGACCGAGAAGCTGAAGGGCGAGCTGAAGCGCGGCGAGACCGTGAGCCGCGCTACGTTCGGCGCGGGTTACGGTTCCAGCAGCAGGGTTTACGGGGATGCCGACGCGAGACTCGGCATGACCCCCGCGACCTACCGCAGAGGCGGTGCGGGAGCGCACATCGATTACGTAGTCGCCAAAACGTCTCTGGGCACTCTGCTGGTTGCGGCAACCGATCGCGGTGTCTGCGCAATCACACTCGGTGATGATGCGAAGACTCTGGAGGCAGCGCTGGAGCACGAGTATCCGGCCGCTACGCGCACGCGCGTGACAGCTCCGTCGAGCGTGCTCGGCGCCTGGGTAGCAGAGATCGTCGGCGCAGTGGATGGGGAGCGCACGCGACCAGACATTCCTCTCGACGTGCAAGGCTCGGCCTTCAGGTGGAAGGTCTGGCGCGAGCTGCAGAAGATTCCGTTCGGCGAGACGCGATCATACGGCGAGATTGCAAGCGCCATCGGATCACCAAAAGCTGCGCGCGCTGTTGCAAGCGCCTGCGCCAACAATCCGATTTCTGTCGTGATCCCCTGTCATCGCGTTGTGAGACAGAGCGGCGCTCTCGGTGGATATCGGTGGGGGCTGGAGCGCAAGCGGCGGCTGCTCGAGAAAGAACGAGGCGCACGAGAGAGCGGCACGTCCTAGAAAGATAAACGACGCGCGTCTAAGTTCCCTGCATGGCTACATTCGGGAACGGGCGCCGCGTCGCTATCGTCGCTGGCGTGCGGACGCCTTTCGC
>JALYZH010000010.1 GCA_030948945.1 Gemmatimonadota bacterium
GCTCCAGGGAATGAGCAGGCAGCTCGTCCACGCCGCCGTAAAGAAGAGCATTCGCCGCGAGCGCATGTAGAGCTCGCGAAGCCGCTCGAGATTCCCGCGCGCATTCGCTTCCGCAATCTCCTTCCAGAAGACGTTGACCATCGCGGCAGTGGCAAGAATGCTGATCGCTCCGAACTGCTGGGCGAATCCGAACAGCCCCTGCTGCACTGACCCACCGTAGTGCTGAAGCAGCCATCGATCGGCAAAACCGTAGGCGAAGCCGACGTAACCGTACAAAGCCACCGGCCGGCAATAGTCGACGAATTCGCGCAGGACGTCGCGCCACGACTCGTCGATCGGAGCGCTCCTGACAGATGTCTTCACTAGTGACGGAGCGATTATCGTCACGAGCAGCGTGTACTCGATGGCCAGGAAAACGATGACTGCCGTCACGCTGAGCCGGCCGGTGAGCAGGGCGAATGCGACCAGCGCCAGATGAGCCAGCGTTTGTGCAGTGCTCGCGAGCTGCACCGTGAACGTCCTGCGCAGGGCTTCGCCGAGCTGGAGCACTGACGCCCAACCCTGGCTGCTGAGAAACGCCGCGAGAAACGCGAGGATTACTATCGGACGCGGCTCACCCTGCCACGCTTTCGATAGAAGCGACGCCGGGACGAGAAGCAGAAAAATCAGCGTGCCAATCATCTGGACGCCGAAGGTCCAAACAGCGTACGCTGTGAAGAAATGCCGTCCCCGCGGACGCATCGACAGGAGAGTGAAGAATCCGGTGGAGCTGCCGGAATCTAGCAGGAGCGCGACGGACGCAAAGCTCGCAAGGAGAAACGTGAGCTCGCCGTATCCCGGCGGACCCAGACCCCGCGCGAGCAGGACGGCTACAAAGAATGAGGCTATCGCTCTCGCAGCGCTGAGGGCTACGCTCGCTCCGACGCGCTCGATGGTCCGCCGGCGCTCCGGCGGCGGCACGTCAACGGCGATCCTCTCGGGGGCGGTCACATCGGGAATGAGGCTCAAGGCGGTAAGAAGAAACCGGTTTGAATGGGTGCACGGAAGTGCCCTCACGGAACATCACTTTTCGCGCCCTCTCTATTGCGTCCCGCAACCCGCGCGGCGATCTTTTTTCACTTCGTTGAGCGCGGGCAACAGCCTGCCGGACCACGTCGCCGCGCTGCTCGCTTCCTGAGCGCAAAACGCGGCAGAATCTCAGCAGCGTGTTCTCAGCTCCCGAGCAAGAATCTCGGACTTCCACCCCGCTCGCGATAATAAGCGAGCGCTACACTTTTCTTGTATCCGATCGAGAATGCCAGTAAATGAACGTAGTCCGACGGTGCTCGTAACGGGCGGGGCTGGGTACATCGGCTCAGTTCTTGTGCGACAGCTTCTCGCCGCCGGCTGGAGGGTCCGCGTCCTTGACAGTCTGCGCGCGGGCGGCGAGTCACTCGCCGAGCTGACCGGGGACCCGAAATTTCAATTCATTCGCGGTGACGTTCGTGACGAGCCGGACGAGGCCCTCGCTGGCTGCGATGCTGTCGTCCACCTCGCCGCGGTTGTCGGCGATCCGGCATGCCGCGCAGAGCCTGAGCTCGCGCGCAGCGTGAACCTGGATGGATCGATCAAGCTTTACAAGGCGGCTTGCCGCTGCGGAGTCAAGCGATTCGTGTTCGCGTCAACGTGCTCGAACTACGGTCGCACGGCGGATCCTTCGGTGCTGATGCGGGAAGACTCGCCGCTCCAGCCTGTCTCCCTTTATGCCGAAACCAAGGTAGCAGTTGAACAATTCCTGCTTGGCCAACCGCGCACCGCGTCCTGCATGCCCGTCGTACTCAGATTTTCGACCGTTTACGGCGTATCCCCAAGAATGAGGTTTGATCTAACTGTGAACGAGTTTGCGCGCGACGTCGCACTGGGCCGCGAGCTCCTGATCTTTGGTGAACAGTTCTGGCGTCCCTACTGCCACGTAGCGGATCTGGCGAGGTCGGCGATACTCGGGCTAACGGCGCCTGCGGATGTCGTTGGGTTCGAGGTGTTCAACGTGGGCGATACCGACGAGAACTATACGAAGCAAATGCTCGTGGATCAGCTCCGGCTGCAGGTACCGGCGCTTCGGGTCAAGCTTGTTCCGAAGAACGAAGATCCGCGCGATTATCGCGTCAGCTTCTCGAAGATCCGCGAACGACTCGAGTTCCTACCGTCTCGGCGCGTTCCCGATGGAATCCGGGAAGTTCTAGAGGTGGTGGGAACAGGCTTGATCGCTGACCCGAACGACAAGCGCTACGGCAACACGTGACAATCGCGACCGACCCGGAAGTCTCCAGTCGTCTTGTTGAGGCGCTGCGCGATTTGTGGACTGATCGCTCTCCCGCCGCCGCCCTGCACGAGCCTTTTTTTGGCGGCAACGAGAATGCGTACGTTCGTGAGTGCATCGACACGGGCTGGGTCTCCTCGGTCGGGAAGTTTGTCGACCGATTCGAGCACGAGCTCGCCGCCTTCACTGGCGCGCGGCGAGCGGTCGCCGTCGCCAATGGCACCGCCGCCTTGCACGTCGCACTGGTGCTCGCCGGAGTCAAGCCGGGAGATGAAGTCATCATCCCGACGCTGACTTTCGTTGGAACCGCCAATGCCGTGTCCCATGCCGGAGCGATTCCGCATTTCGTAGACAGTGATCCGGTCACACTCGGCCTCGATCCCGACAAACTCGCGGTCTATCTCGACTCGGTGGCCGACATCGACAATGGCGTTGCCCGAAACCGGCGAACCGGTCGGCGAATCGCCGCTGTCGTACCGGTCCACATTTACGGCCACCCAATGGACATCGGCTCGCTGGTTGTCCTCTGCGCCCGGCTTTCCATTCCGATCGTCGAGGACGCCGCCGAGTCGCTTGGATCCTTGTTTCGCGATCGCCATACCGGAACTTTCGGGTTGGTGTCCGCGGTGAGTTTCAACGGAAACAAAACGGTAACCACGGGCGGAGGCGGCGCAATTCTCACGAACGACGAAGCGATCGGCACTCTCGCCAAACACCTCACCACCACTGCGAAGAAACCGCATCCATGGCGCTTCGACCACGATATGGTCGCCTGGAATTATCGGATGCCAAACATCAACGCAGCACTTGGATGCGCCCAGCTCGAACAGCTCCCGGAGTTTCTAGCCGACAAGCGCCGCCTCGCAGCCCGTTACCGAGATGCTGTCTCGACAATTTCCGGCGTCCGCTTCGTTTCCGAGCCACCAGGATCAAGAAGCAACTACTGGTTGAGCGTGATTCTGATCGACGAAGGGCTCGATTCGGACCTCGAGTCCATCCTTTCCGCCCTGCAGCATGCCGGGATTGGCGCTCGACCGGCCTGGACACTGATGCATCGGCTACCGATGTACCTGGACGCCCCGCACGGGGATTTGTCGGTCGCGGAGCAGCTTGCCTCTCGAATCATCAATCTGCCGAGCGGCGTGAAAGTCGCCCGGAGCCTCCGGTGAGCAGCGATCTGGATGTTTGTTCGGGGCGCCACTCGGAATGAGTACTCGCAGCACGGAGGGCCCAAAACGCATCGCGGTGGTCACATCTTCCCGTGCAGACTACGGTTACCTGCTACCGATTATTCGGGAGCTGTCCCAGGCACCTGAGTTCGAACTGCGGCTCATAGTCTCGGGGTCTCATTTGTCCCCCGCCCACGGATCGACCGTGCGTACAATCGAGGAAGATGGCTTCCCCGTCGCGGAGCGTGTCGACCTGCTGACAGATTCGGACGCCGCTGCAGACATCGCCAGGTCGATCGGGGTCGGAGTAATGGGATTTGCTGAAGCGTACGCGAGGCTTGAGCCCGACCTTCTGCTCTTGTTGGGCGATCGCTACGAGATGTTCGCCGCCGCAGGGGCGATGCTACCGTTCGCGAAGCCCATTGCGCACATCGCCGGTGGTGAGTCGTCAGAAGGCGCGATTGACGAGGCGATCCGGCATTCCCTGACGAAAATGAGCCATTTGCATTTCGTGCAGACGAGCCACTACCGCGATCGCGTCGTGCAAATGGGCGAGGAACCGTGGCGCGTGACCGTCAGCGGGTCGCCGAGCCTGGACAATCTTCGCGGGTTTGTGCCGGTGCCGGAGCGCGAGCTTGCCGAGCGCGTCGGCCTTTCACTCGACTGCGCTCCCCTTCTCGTCACTTTTCATCCGGTAACTCTCGAGTATTCAGCCGCGCGTGACCAGATCGGCGAGGTGTTGGCGGCCGTCGAGGCAAGCGGCCTTCCCGTCGTTTTCACGGCACCGAACGCCGACACCAACGGGCAGGAGATACGTGGCGCGATCGAATCTTTTGTCTCGCAGCATCCGGCGTCCGCGAGTTTCGTCGTCAACCTCGGCACCCGCGCATATTTCAGTCTGATGGAAAAGGCCCTGGTGATGTTGGGAAATTCTTCCAGTGGAATCGTCGAAGCGGCGAGTTTTTCATTGCCGGTGGTCAATGTCGGTGATCGTCAGCGCGGACGCATTCACGGCGACAATGTGATCGATGTCCCCTGCACCCGGGACGCGATTGCACCAGCGCTGCGGGCCGCTGGCGCGAGCTCGTTTCGCGACCGGATTCGGGGGATGAAAAATCCCTACGGCGACGGCGACGCGGCCAGGATCATCGTCGATGTCCTGCGGCGCACTCCCTTCGATCGCTCCCTGCTCTTGAAACGTTTTCACCAGTTGTCGAGCGCATCATGACGCACGGTGCTGAATCCGTCCTGATCATCGCGGAAGCGGGCATTAACCACAATGGTTCGCTGGATCTCGCAATTCAGCTGGTTGACGCCGCCGCAGACGCCGGCGCTGACGCCGTGAAGTTTCAAACTTTTCGCGCAGACGCACTGGCGACCGTGCGCGCGCCAAAGGCCGAATATCAACGGAGATCGACACTATCGAGCGAAACACAGCACGGGATGCTCCAGCGGCTCGAGCTGTCGGAAGAGGCGCACAAGCGCCTCATCGATCACTGCGACAAGCTCGGAATCGAGTTTATGTCGACTCCATTTGATCTGGGAAGCGTGTCGCTGCTTCTGCGACTTGGGGTTCGCCGGATGAAGATTGGATCCGGCGACCTGACAAACGCCCCGCTTCTCCTCAGTGTCGCCCATTCGAATCTCCCGGTTATCCTCTCGACCGGTATGGCAACCCTTCAGGACGTGGAATCCTCCCTCGGCGTGCTCGCTTTCGGAATGCTCGGTGGTGAAAATCCCGGTCGAATGGCGTTCGCGCGAGCATGGTCATCAACCGAGGGACGGAATGTCGTGAGCTCGCGCGTGACGCTTCTCCATTGCACGACTGAGTATCCCGCACCTATCGGCGAAGTGAACCTCAGAGCCATGTCTACGATGCGTGACACCTTTGGGCTCAATGTTGGTTACTCGGATCATACTGAAGGCATTACGGTCGCGATTGCAGCGGCGGCGCTCGGTGCGACCGTCATCGAAAAGCATCTTACTCTCGATCGCGACCTTCCCGGACCAGACCACGCAGCTTCTCTGGAGCCGCGCCAGTTTGCGGCGCTCGTCGGCGCGGTGCGTGACGCGCGGCGTGCACTCGGGTCACCCGGGAAGAGCGTCACCCCATCGGAGGCGGGAAATATCGTCGTTGCCCGTAAGAGCCTTGTCGCGCTGCGACCCATCGCGGAAGGTGAATTATTCACGCCCGAGAATCTCGGTGCCAAACGTCCAGGAGACGGCGTTTCACCAATAGAATATTGGGAGTGGCTCGGTCGTCCCTCATCGCGGGCGTTCGCGCCCAATGAATTGATCGTCCCTTGAGCAGCAGTTACGTAGTCATCGGAGCGGGCGGGCACGCAAGGGTGCTGATCGCGGCAATGAAGGCGGCTGGGACCGTGCCCGTCGCGTGCCTCGACAACGACCCGGCACGCTGGAACGTTCAGGTGCTGGGAATCACGGTGGCGGGAGGCGACGAGCTATTACCTTCCCTTGGGGCGCGGGACCGACTATTTCTCGTCAACGGCGTCGGTTCCGCAGCCCGGATAGCCGCGCGGCGAGCGGTGTGGGACAAGTTTTCGAACCTCGGCTATCGCTTCGCTTCCGTGCGGGATCCGCGCGCAATTATAAGTGAAGGCGTGCTCATCGATGCCGGGGCACAAGTGCTCGCCGGGGCAGTCGTCCAGCCGGGTACCCGAATAGGATCAGACGCGATCGTCAATACGGGTGCGTGCGTAGACCACGATTGCGTGATCGGATCGCACGTGCACATTGCTCCGGGCGCTGTGCTTTGCGGCGATGTAGAGATTGGCGACAGTTCGCACGTCGGCGCCGGCGCGATTGTTCGGCAGGGCGTGCGCGTCGGATCCAGCGCGGTAATCGCCATGGGAGCGGTGGTGATCAGCAACGTGGATGATCATTCCACCGTTGGTGGCATTCCGGCCCGCCCTTTCCGCGAGACGGGGGTTACAGAATGAAAGATTGGCAAGCCGCGCTGGTGGGACCCGACGCAACGATTCTTCAAGCGCTCGATATAATCGATCGAGCAGCGCTGCGAGTCGCGTTCGTCGTCGATGCCGAACGCGTACTCCTTGGAACCCTGACAGATGGTGATGTCCGCCGGGCCCTCCTTCATGCCGTCAAATTGGATGCCCGGGTTTCTTCGATAATGAATGACCAGCCCATCATTGCCGAGCCGTTTGAGACGCCCGCTACGATTCGCGCACTGATGGTTACTCGTGGCATTCAGCATGTTCCGCTCGTGGACGACCGGAGGCGCCTGATCGACGTCGTAGTCCTCGAAGATCTCATCGAACAACCGCACACCGATCAGAAGGTCATTCTGATGGTCGGGGGCCTGGGATTGCGGCTGCGGCCGCTAACGGAAACCACGCCGAAGCCGATGCTCAAGGTGGGCGGAAAACCCGTACTGCAAATCACGATCGAGCGTCTGACAGCGCAGGGTTTCAACAACTTTACGCTTTGCGTCAATTATCTCGCGAGTCGCATCGAGGATCATTTTGGCGACGGTGGAGATTTTGGCGCATCGATTGACTACGTCCATGAGACCGATCCGCTAGGTACAGCCGGAGCCCTCCGCCTTCTGGCCACTCGCCCTTCGCGCCCCTTCATAGTCATGAACGGCGACATTCTGACGACTCTGAATTTTCGGGAGCTTCTCAACTTCCAGGCTGAACACAACGCGGCTGCGACAATGGCAGTCCGGCCTTACGAAATGCAAGTCCCGTTTGGAGTGGTCACTAATGACGGGCCGCGCGTCGTCAGTTTTGCCGAGAAGCCGATTCAGTCGTTCTTCGTGAACGCGGGGATATACGCGCTCGATCCCAGCGTATTAACTGCTCTTCCAGAATCGGGCCCCTGCGACATGCCAACGCTGTTCCAGCGCATTAGTGACTCGGGCGGAACGACTGTCGTTTTCCCGCTCCGGGAGTACTGGCTTGACGTTGGTCGTCACGACGATATCGCACGGGCCAATCGTGACTACCTCGATGTCTTCAGCCGCTAGTCGTCGAGCGCTCGGGATCGTGCCCGCGAGAAGGGGCTCGAAGGGAATACCCGGAAAGAACGTTCAGGACCTCGGCGGGCGTCCTCTCGTCCAGCACACCCTTGACGCAGCACAAGGTGCGAAAGGACTGACTTGGATACTAGTGACCTCCGACGACCCGGGGGTGCTCAAGCTTGCGGGTGCAGCGGGCCTCAACATCCTCGAGCGCCCCGACCGCCTCGCTACTGACGATGCCTCAATGAGCGACGTGGTTAGCCACGCGCTGTCGTGGGCTGAACAAAATCTTGGCGCCGTCGACGATCTCGTGCTTCTTCAGCCGACCTCGCCTTTCCGGACGGCGGCTGATGTCGACGAGGCGTTGGCCGCATATGCCGCAAGCTCGCGCGAATCACTGATTTCTGTTTGTGACGTCACGCAACATCCCGCCGAGTGTCTCCTTCTCGACGACCGGGGCCAGCCTCACCCAGTTGAAATAACCCCGGACGCGACCGGTAATGGTCGGCAGAGGTACCCGCGATGTTACTTCATCGATGGAGGGATTTACATTACCTCAGTCGAGCGCTTTCGGCGCACCGGCACTTTTGCCGACGAGAGCAGCGCGCTTCACGAGATCCCCCGCAGTCATGGCCTCGACATCGACCATCCCTTCGACCTCGCAGTAGCACGAGCACTCACTGCGTACGCGAAAACCGCCCCTGAGGTATTCACGCTTTGATTGAAACCCGTATCTCGGATCCGCCTGAGTTCACGCTGGCGCTACGCACGTCGCTTCGCATTGGCGCCGGAACCCTCAAGAACCTCCCCGACGTTCTGGAGAACAGCGTTTGCGCAAGGCGGCCTTGTCTCGTCGTCGACGGGGCCGTTCTCGATTCATCCGCCTATGTTCGGGACATTGTAAGCGCATTCAGATCGCGCTATCCCGACACAGTAGTGCTCGAATATCGCGAACCTTTCGAACCCACGTATCAATACCTTGACCGCGTCAGTCATTACGTGCGCGCTGGGAACGGCGCTTCAGTGGATGCCGTGGTGGGGATCGGCGGCGGCAGCGTCCTCGACACATCCAAGGCGTTAGCGACACTCGCCACCAACCCTGGCGATGCGATCAAATATCGGGGCTTCCCCACCGATATCACGACGCCCCTCCCAACCGTCGCGGTTCCAACCACGGCTGGAACCGGTTCCGAGGTCGCCTTCAATGCCGTGTTCACCGACGAGCGAGAACAAAAAAAACTGGGGATCAATTCCGTTCTCAACTATCCGGTAGTCTCGATTCTCGATCCTCAATGCATTGTCGGCGCGCCGCGTTCGGTGATCGTTTCGTCCGGCTTGGACGCCCTCGTCCACACGCTCGAGGGATTCACCAGCCGCAAGGCCACCAGCGCCTCGAGAGTCTTTTCGAGGGAAGCATTTCGTCGGATCATCAGGCATCTCGCACGTCTCGCCGATGACACCCGGTCCTTGAGTGACGCGCAAGAAATGCAGGTGGGAGCCGCCTTCGCCATGCTCGGAATGGCAAACAGCAGTAGCGGTATAGCCGGCGCGATGTCGTACCACATCGGGACCCACTTCAAGGTCGCGCACGGGGTGGCGGGTGGTGTTTTCATTCCTCAGGTGATGCGGCTCGTGCACGAGCATGGGTGGCACGGTCTGGCTGACCTCGCCGACCTGCTTCCGGAGGGGAGCGGCGGAGCAACAACGATTGCGGCACGGAGCGCGCGAGTGGTGGCCGCAATCGAGACACTAGTCGCTCGAGTGGGAATGCCGCAAACACTCGAGCCGCTAGGGATTGGGCCCGAGGCTCTCGAAGGTTGCGTGAGTTTTGCAAACACAACGATGCGAGGCGCGCGCGAATTGACTCCAGCAACGCTGTCCGACGATGTGATAGCAGGCTGGCTCGGGAAAATGACAGCTGCGCCTTCCAACTGACACGTCACTATCATTATCTCTCACTTCCAATTGACAATCGATTATGCCGGGTTTTGAGGTAGTCGGCGCCGAAGAAAAACAGGCGCTCATTGATTTATTCGACAAGCAAAACGGAATCCTTTTTCGTCACGGATTCGACGCTCTCCGAAATGGTCGATTTCAGGTTCTGGATTTCGAGCGCGAGTTTGCCCACTACGTCGGCGCGAAACACGCGTTGGCCGTGCAGTCGGGAACCGCTGCGGTAAAAGTTGCGCTGAAGGCAATCGGCGTTGGCAAGGGTGACGAAGTGATCACTCAGGCGTTCACGTTCATCGCAACCATGGAGGCAATTTTCGATTGTGGAGCGACGCCTGTCATCGTGAATTGCGACGAAACGCTCAACATGAATCCGGCGGAGCTCGAGGCCCGGATCACCTCGCGCACCAAGGCGATTTGTCCGGTGCACATGCTCGGAGTTGCCGCGGATCTCGATCCAATCTGCGCAATTGCCAGAAAGGCCGGGATCCCTGTTTTCGAGGAGAATTGCGAAGCCCTCGGGGCCCGGTATGATGGCGCGTTCCTGGGGACGATCACCGAGGTTGGAGCGTTCAGTTTCGATTTTGGCAAGGTCATCACTTGCGGTGAAGGCGGGATGGTGACAACCAACGACGAGGAGACTTACAAGCGGGCTCGGGAATATCATGATCACGGCCACGAGAGCAATCCGGCACTCCCGCGCGGACGGGACACGAGGCGCATGTGGGGCTTCAACTATCGGATGACGGAGATGCAGGGAGCGGTGGGAATCGCTCAGCTCCGCAAGCTGGACATGATTCGCGCGGCCAACGAACGCAATTACAAGCGGCTCGAGAACGGGCTCCAGGGCATTCCCGGTCTCGCGTTCAGATCCATTCCCTCCAAATGTCAGCCGCTCTACGACACGCTGATCATCAACTTTCCAACCTCCGAGCAGACTTCGGCATTCGTCGCAGGCATGGCCGAGCAGAAGCTCGGGACGAAGAACATTCCGGACGCCGCGGAATGGCATTTTGCGGGTTATTGGGATCACATGGCTGAGTCCCTCGGCTACACGAAAGAGTGCCTGTGGGAAGCGTTCGCCCCAACCCAGGCCATACTCGCTCGAAGTGTTTCGTTGCCAGTAATGGTGAAGGAGACGGAGGCAGCGCTCGATAGCCGGATCGACAAATTGCGGGCTATAGCGGCCAGCGTTCTTTAGAAATAGTCAATCGGAATCAGCCCTTCGCTAGCGAGACTGCCTGCACAATTTCATCCGCGATGGCTAAAGATGCGGTCGCGGCGGGGCTGGGAGCGTTTATCACGTGCAACGCTCGGCGGAGTTGCAGGAATGCGAAGTCCTGAACCAGCTTGCCCCCTGCGGTCATCGCCTGCGCGCGCACACCCGACCCGCCGGCATCGAGATCTTCATCGCGGAGCGCCGGCACCAAACGTCGCAGCGATTCCGCGAAAAGATGCCGCGACAGAGACCGTCGGAGCTCAGCGATGCACATGCGCGAGTGGGCTCTCACGAACCGCCGCAGGCCCCGATAACCGAGTGCGTCCCACAAATCTCGCACCTTCAGGTCCCATTTTCCGTAACCCTCACGCGACAACGCCAGGACCGCATTTGGTCCCGCTTCCACTCCGCCGCCTATGCGTCGGGTGAAGTGGACACCAAGAAAAGGGAAAACAGGATCCGGGACAGGATAAATGAGATTTCTCACGAGGTCTAGTGCCTGCGGACGAAGCTTGAAATATTCTCCCCTGAAGGGCACGATTCTCACATCTCTGCTTGCACCGGAGAGCGCCGCCACACGGTCGCTTTGTAGCCCGGCGCACCCTATGACAAAGTCCGCGGTGACCTCCTTCCTGCCGTTCGACAACACCCACCCGGATGCGCGCTCGGTAATCGCGGACACTTCAAATCCCGTTTCGATTCCACCCCCTCCGTTCAGAACGTCAGTCTGGAGCGCACGGCATACCGCTGAATAGTCGATGATGCCTTCCTCCGGCACATGCAGAGCAGCGAGTCCCGCGCAATGCGGTTCGAACTCGCGAATTTCGCCGCTGGTCAGCCATCGAATGCCCGCGAGGCCGTTCTGTCGTCCACGCGCTTCGAGCATCCGCAGACGTTCAACTTCCCCCTCATCGACGGCGACCACGAGCTTTCCGCAGATTTCATGGGCTATACCACGGTCTCGTGCATAGGCCGTCATCTGCCGGATGCCGCTGACGGCAAGGCGGGCCTTACTGGAACCAGGGACGTAGTACAGACCAGCGTGCAGTACGCCGCTATTGTGACCGGACTGATGCTGGCCCAGGGCGTCCTCCTTCTCGAGTATGGAAACAGTCCAGTCGGGCTTGGCCTGAAGCAGCTTGTACGCTGTTGCCAACCCTACGATCCCGCCTCCTACGATTGCAACTCGCATGGGCCTATGACGCTGCGGATTTGGAACACTAGTTCTTCCAGGCACAAGGTAATAGCTTAATCCGCCGGCATCTCGCACACATCCTGCCATTGAGGCATCAATCACCCGTCGCAATAGTTTAGACCACCCGCAAGCTGGCACGTGACAATACTCAAGACGTTCCTTCCGTGCGCATGAGGAACCGGCATCTCTTCCTGCTCGACGCAGCGTCGCTCGCCGTCGCGCCCGCTATCGCGTTCGCAGTTCGCTTCGAGGACTTCAGCTGGCTCGGCGATAACGTGCGGATGGTTCTACCATATATTTTTCTCGCTGGTCCGCTGCGCCTCGCTGTCCTTTACAAGTTCGGGATGTACCGGCGCCTCTGGCGCCACGCCAGCATCGGAGAGCTGAAACAGATTCTTTTCGCGGGCAGCGCCGCAGCTGTTGTCGCGGCGGTCATCGGTCTCTGGGCCCTACCTGTCGCACAGATTACGCCGAGCCGTGTTCCCTTCTCGGTTGTGTTCATCGACGCGTTTCTTGCGACCGCAGCGATCGCTCTGCCACGCCTCATTGTCCGAACGATCAGAGTCAAGAATCGCCGTCGGAGACGAGACGACCCAGGTCGTCCTGCACTGATTGTCGGCGCTGGCGACACGGCAAAGCTCGTCGTCAAGGAGCTTCTCGCGAACCCCAATCTCGGCTTCGAGCCGATCGGTTTTGTTGACGATGATCCAACGAAGCAGAACCATATGCTGGTCGAGCTTCCAATATTGGGCCCTCTCAGCGCCA
>JALYZH010000031.1 GCA_030948945.1 Gemmatimonadota bacterium
ACATCGATCGGCGCTCCGCAAATACTTCCGTCCATCAACATCGCAATCGATAAGAATGGGGGAGCGTATGTGGCGGGAGATTTCGCGACACTTGTATTTGAGCCCATATACAATCCCGACCAAGGGGCTATCGTACCAGCTACATGGCAAGAGTGGCGCGGTATTCCGGGAAATTGGTGGTCGACCAGGGAGATGAATGGGGTGGTCAGGTACGTCCCGTACACCTGGGACTATATAGTCACGCACAATCCGGACGCGACCATACTCGGAGGCTTTGGCGTGAATCAAGGGTCCGGCAGCACCGGGCTTATTGCCGCAACTGACGCTCTGAAGTTGGGAGTCGGAGGAACTACGTGGGTTTACAACTTCGAGCCAACTCGCTCGGGTAATGGCGACGACGACTGTAAGAACGGCGCCAGGGACAATGAGAGAAGAGGTGAAGGTTCGTCGAATCGCGGTGACTGCAAGAAACACGGACAGGGTGATTCAGAAAAAGATTGAGCCGCTCGCACACCACAAAAAACGAAGCCCCGCTGCGATAAACAGCGGGGCTTCGCACATTTGAGACCTCCACGATAACTACATTGCGGAGGCAGACACCTCGTCCTGCCTAGTAGGGCGAGTGTAGCGCGACGTCGTATCTTTGCGTGTCGGGTCCTCGCTCCACTGCGGAAGTGCGAAGGAAAAGACGCTGCCGCGTCCCACCTCGCTCTGGACGCTGATCGTTCCGCCGTGCGCCTCGACGATGCCGCGCGCAATCGCGAGACCCAGACCGACTCCGCGACCGTCGCCGCGCTTTGCCTGCCAGAATTTTCCGAACAGTCGCGGAATCTGCGCCGCAGGAATTCCTGGTCCGATGTAGGTCACCGAGCACTGAACCTCACGGCCGACTCGAGTCGCGGAAAGTGTGATCGATCCGCCTGACGGCGTGAACTTGACCGCGTTGCCGACGAGATTCGAAAAAACCTGTAACAGGCGGGCGGGGTCGCCACGCACGGCCGGGAGATCCGCTCCGGGCGCGACTGCGAATGTGATCGCCTTCTCGCGCGCGCGCGGTTCGAGTGCCTCGGCCGCCTCTTCGAGGAGATCGTGCACAGCGACCTTTCGCGGCGCAATCGACAGCCTGCCTGCTTCGATGGTCGTGACGCTGAGGAGATCCTGGATGAGATGGTTCATGCGCTCGCCCGATCTCCTGATGATGCGCAGCTGACTGATCCGGCTCGTATCAGCACCCGCATTTTCCGTCAGCAGCGACGTCGCCATCGAGATTGTATTGAGCGGATTGCGCAGATCGTGCGCGACGATGCGAAGAATCTCTTCGCGCGCGTCGATGATTCGCTCGGCTTCCCCGTAGAGGCGATTGAGTGTCACGCGTCCGACTTCGTTCATCACGACACGACGCACCATATCGGTGACGCCGAGGCCGAGCGTTCCAGCGAGGAGAACCGCCACCAAGGCGCCGGCGGTCGCGAGCAAAGGAATCCATCCGAGCGCGGCCGCGATGATCAGCGCAGACGCCGACAGCGCGGTGGTGAGTTTTACGGCCGAGCGAGTGAGGCGAAATGCGCTGGTGAAGGCGAGAACCACGCATGGGACGGCGAACGTCGCCGCCAGACCTGCGGAGCGGGCGAATGGATCCTCGCCGATTCGACTGAGGCCGAGCGCGATCAGGAGAAGCGTTGCGTCGGCAATCGGTATCGCGCGACGGAACCACGACCTGTACCACTCGCGTCGAAGCACGCCGAGAATTGCAGCTGAGAAAGTTGTCCATCCCAGAACTGCTCCGAGTGTACCGACAGTCGGCGGTGGGACAGTCGTGAACTTGCTCACTAAAAGTGGATCAAAAAGATCGTCCGAGGGTTGACGCACCGATCGCTCCGGAGCATCGGCAGTTTCCGGAGCTCACTCCCCGACCTGCCAGCAGAAGACCTCTGCTCACGGCCGGCCTCACCTCTAGAGGAGGTTTGTCGATGAAACGTTTGGCCTTGGCAGCGATTGCAGCTTCTACTCTGCTCGCCTGCGAGAGAAATCCGGTAGACCCTGGTTCGACCGCACAGATTGCCTCCTCACAGCCCTCTTCTGTGGTCGAAGTAAAATTGCCGCCCGCATGCTCGAAACTTCCGACAGGGTTGCAACTCGCGAAGTTGATCGAGACAGTTAAAGGGTTGAAGCTGGATCAAAAGCTGACTGACGCGCTGGTCGGGTCGCTCCAGAAAGCCGCCCTGGCTCTCCTCGCAGGCAAGACGGACGGCGCAATCGCCAGCCTCAAGGAGTTCGAATCGCTGGTCACTGCGAACCCCAAAGCAATTCCAAAAGAGGTCGGCATTCCGTTGACTATCGCCGTCGACTGCCTCATCGGCCTCCTGACACAAGTCAAGAAATAAGCCCGCCGCGAAATTCAAAGCCCCGCCAACACTCTCATGCTGGCGGGGCTTTGAATTTTGTTTCTCTTGCGCCTTATTGATCAATCCGGAGCATCCGCAGTTTTCCGGAGAATCCGTGTTTCTCGCTGTTCCTAGATTCTAGGCCCCGCGATGCGATCAAGGTCGTCAAGTCCGGCGAGTACATCCCGCGGTTTCGATCCATCAGGCGGACCGAGGATTCCGGCAGCGTGAAGCTGGTCGATGATGCGCGCCGCGCGGCCGTAACCAACCTTGAGACGTCGCTGCAGCAGCGACGTCGATCCCTGCTGATGCTGGATCACCACCTCGGCGGCCTCGCGGAACAGCTTGTCGCGATCGGCGTCGTCCAGGTTGTCGCTGTCGCTGCCGCTAGCTTCCTCGGCCTCCTTCTTCCGTATCGACTCGATGATGTCGGGCTCGTTGGACGTCTCCTCGAGGAAGAGTCCCTGCGCTTCGAACGCGGCCTTGCGCTGCTCGCGACGCAGCTCGTACCAACCCATCAGCCGCTCGGTGTCTTCGCTCGAGATGAACGCGCCTTGCAGCCGCGCGGGCTCGGATTTCCCCGGAGGAATGAAAAGCATGTCGCCGTTGCCGAGCAGCGCCTCGGCGCCGATGCCGTCGAGGATGGTGCGGCTATCTACCTGAGACGCTACGCGGAAAGCGATTCTGCTGGGGAAATTCGCCTTGATGAGACCCGTGATGACGTTCACGCTCGGACGCTGGGTCGCGAGAATGAGGTGAATCCCGATCGCGCGCGCTTTCTGCGCCAGCATCGCCAGCGGTGTCTCGATCTCGCCCTGAACAGTCATCATGAGATCGGCGAGCTCGTCGATGATCAATACGATGTACGGGACGAATCCGCCCTTGTACTCCCGCTCCTCGAACGCGACGTCCTTTCGTTTCGCGTTCTTCAGGGTCGCGCCTTCCTGGACCTTGCGATTGAAATCCTGGATGTTGCGCGCGCCATTCGCCGCGAGCAGCTCGTAACGATCCTGCATTTCGAGCACAGCCCACTTGAGCACCGCCGCGGCGTCGCGGTTGTCGGTCACGACTTTGTGCCGAAGATGCGGCAACACGTTGTACACCGAGAGCTCGACCATTTTCGGATCCACCATCAGGAAGCGCAGCGTCTCCGGTGTATGGCGGTAGGCTAGGCTCGTAATGAGCGTGTTGATGCAGACGGACTTCCCTGAACCGGTAGCACCGGCGATCAGCAGGTGCGGCATCTTCGCCAGGTCGGCGATGACGGGTCGTCCCTCGAGATCTTTCCCGAGAGCGATCGGGAGCGCCATGCGCGCACTCTGAAATTCGCGCGACTCGATCAGCTCGCGAAACGCCACCATCTCCGGATTCGGATTCGGAACTTCCACACCGACGGCGCCTTTCCCGGGAATCGGAGCGACGATGCGGATGCTCTGGGCGCGCATGGCCAGCGCGAGGTCATTGGACAAGTTGGCAATCTGACGAACCTTTACGCCGGCAGCGGGCGCAACCTCGAACTGGGTTACAACAGGCCCGGTGGTGCGGCCCACGAGATCTCCCTCGACGCGGAACGTCCGAAGGGCATCCATCAGCTTCATACCCATCGCGTCGAGCTCGCGCTTTCCCACGTCGGCGTTGCGCGGCGGGGCTGGCGTGAGAAGCTCCGAGGACGGGAGATCTTCATCCGTGAATGAGAAGGAGTCACCGTCAATGGCTCCCATCTCTGCCGCGATTCTCCCAGCATGCTGCGCGGCAGTCGAGGGCTTCGATTTGCGCTCGCGCTTTCTCTCGATGGGGATCATCGGCTCTTCGCCGAGCGCGATTTCGTTCATTAGCGAGAGATCGACGGCGGGCATCTCGTCGGGCGAAGGGTCGAGATACGTCGCGGAAACGACCGCCACTTTGCCGACAACGATCTCCTTCGCCGGATCGAGTCCGGCTCGATCGGCGGGAGTCGGCACGCTTCCATCGAGGTGCACGACGCGCTTGCCTACAACGACGCGAACGGGATTCCACGAGAGCGTCGCGGCCATCAGTGCGCTCAGGCTGATCGCCATCAGTATCCATGCACCTGCCGCTCCCGCGAACTGAAGCACGTAGAACGCGGCAAAGGATCCCCAGATGCCCGCCAGCCCGGTCGCTTCGCGCAAGCCGCCCTGTGCGAGCCCGCATATCACCGGCAGCAGGAGAACCATGCCGAGCAGGAAGACCATCCACGATCTGTCCTTGCGCTCACCGAGTCGGCCAAAGAGGCGCAGGGCGTGAGCGGCGGGAGCGACGGGAAGAAGTGTGGCAGCAGGCCAGCCAAAGAACAGGGCGATCGGATGGGCGAGCAAAGCGCCCATCCAGCCGAAATTCCCTTTTACGCCAGTGCCACCACCGACGAACGTCGCATAGCCCTCGGCGGCCAACGCGCCGCCGAGAAAGATCGCGAAGAGAAGGAGGACGATTCCACGAATCTCGCGCGCGAGCGCGGAGCTCGACGGAGAGCTATCGCGCCCGTTCCGGCCCGAGCTTCGTGATTTGTCGGTCCTGGTAGATCGGGACCACAGAATAGGAGTCCACTTCCGCGGCGGCGGCGAGGTCGTCACCAAATCCTGCCGACTCGAGCGCTTGTCCGTGAGACGATTCTTTGAAGACTTTCGCGATGTTGTCGCCATATTTTCGTTCAATCAGCACTGAAGCGGACGCCGCGTCGTTGAGCACCACCGATTCCGAGCGCTTGGGGATTGCCCTAACGTAACGTCCCGCGCAGGCAGCGTCTTCGAGTGTGAATAGACCCTCCTCGCCGGCGCAGATGATCGCGATGTCCGTGTTCGAGCTGGCCGCGACCTTCATCATGGCCAGTACCGCTGTAAAGTTGACGTACGAGGCTATGACTATGTCACGCGCCGCCTGAACGCCCAGCAGGGCGCGGGTTCCGTTGGTAGTCGTGATGAGGATCGTTTTCCCCTCTACCGCCTCGGTGGTATAGGCCTTCGGGGAGTTCCCCAGGTCGAATCCGGCGATGGGAAGCATCTTCAGCTCGCCGGCGAGCTTGACCCCCGAGCGAGAGAACTCCTTCGAGCGGGTTATCACCTCATCCGCACCGAGGAGTGGGATCACGGTCTTGGCGCCGTTCCCAAGCGCAGTAGCGACCGTAGTGGAGGCGCGGAGTACGTCGACGATGGCGACGAGTCGACCGACCGTGTCGGACGGTTTTACTTCGTTGGGCGTAAAGAAAACGTCAAACCGCACTTAGGGGCTCCTTCATCAGATCGCTTTCCCGCTCTAGGAACTTCGTGTCCACAGCGCCTTCCTGGAAATGCTTGTTGGCCATTACTCGGGCGAGGAATGGAATGGTAGTGGTCACGCCCTCGATGATGAAACTCTCGAGCGCCACCTGCATGCGGCGCAGCGCTTCCTGCCGATCCCGCCCCTGACAAATCAGCTTGGCGAGAAGCGAATCGTAAAACGGCGGAACACTGTAGCCCGCGTAGACGTGCGTGTCCAATCGAACTCCGGGCCCGCCGGGCGGATGAAAAACATCGATCCGTCCAGGCGACGGTTGAAAGTTTCGCGCCGGATCTTCGGCGTTAACCCGACACTCGATGACGTGACCCCGTCGCTCGATCGGAGGCTTCACCGACAACTTCGCCCCCGCGGCCACGCGAATCTGCTCTTTCACCAGGTCGACGCCCGTCAACATCTCCGTGACCGGATGCTCGACCTGGATGCGGGTATTCATTTCCATGAAGTAGAACGACTTGTCTTCGTTGAGCAGCATCTCGATCGTCCCTGCCCCGACATAGTCGATGGCCTTCGCGCCCTTCACCGCGGCCGAGCCCATTTTCTCGCGTAACGAGTCGCTGAGCGCGGGACTCGGCGCTTCCTCGATCAGCTTCTGGTGACGACGCTGCACCGAGCAGTCGCGCTCGCCCAGGTGAATCACGTTCCCGTGACGATCGCCCATGATCTGAAACTCAATGTGACGCGGGC
>JALYZH010000052.1 GCA_030948945.1 Gemmatimonadota bacterium
GAATACACCTTCTGGCAACGGCGCTGCGGGCCCCGCTATTCCGACAGGACGAGCTCGAGCGAGAACGTCAGGTGGTGATTGGGGAATACGATAGAAACGAATCCAGTCCTTTCTTCGCGCTGTCCCGAGAGATGGACACGAAACTCTATCCGGGAAATTTCAGCAGAAAGGATGTCATTGGCGACCGGCAGATCGTTTCGACCACGACGCCGGAAAAGATGCGCACCATCCAGAAGAAGTACTACGTTCCAAATAATTCCGCTTTGATTGTTGCCGGTGACGTGAATCCCGTAACAGTCTTCGCTTTGGTCGAACGAGAGTTGGGCCAATGGAGTCGCGGAACAGATCCTTTTGCGGCCGATCCGATCCCGGTGATTCCAGCACTCCAGAAAAGTGAAGGTATCGTCGTAGAAGCTCCGGTTGGGGCGGTGACTGCCCAGATCCAATGGCAGGGTCCGAGTGTTGGACAGGATCCGAAATCAACCTATGCCGCAGATGTTTTTTCCGACGTGCTCAACGATCCGCGCTCGCAATTTCAACAGAGACTCGTCGACAGCGGATTGTGGCAAGCCGTTGGAGTCAACTACTACACGCTGAACCATACCGGCCCGATCACCATCAGCGGCCAGACGTCGGCTGAGCAACTTCGTCCGGCGCTGGCAGCGCTTTATGGAGAGATCGCCAAGTTCGACACTCCCGGCTATTTCACTTCCGACGAGCTGGAGGCGGTAAAGGCGCATCGAGCGGTGACCTCTGCATTCGATAGAGAGCGCGCTTCGGGATTTGCTCACACACTCGGCTTCTGGTGGAGCGTGGCGAGCCTCGAGTACTACATGGGGTATGTTGACTACATGGCACAACAGTCGTTGGACGATCTCCGCGCCTACGCGCGCCGGTACATTGTCGGGAAGCCGCACATTGCGGGGGTTCTGATCGCGCCGGACGCCAGGCAATCCTTGAAGCTTGTTCCAGGAGATCTCGTGATGGCGGGGGCACGCTGATGCTGCTCTCAATCGCTCTCGCGATGACATCGCTGACGACGAGCTTCGACGTGTCGGGCGTGCACGTGATCTTGCGCCAAAACAACGCGAACAACGTCGTGGCCGCGAACCTCTACCTTCTGGGCGGGGCGCGTCAGGTATCAGAGACAAACGCCGGTATAGAGCCAATCCTGCTCGATGTCTCGGAGCGCGGGACGCAACGATACCCGAAAAACGCGCTACGCCGCGCGATGTCGAAGCTGGGAAGCGAGATAGTAGTGGCTCCGAGCGCCGACTGGACAATGTTCGGAATCCGGTCGAGCACCGAAGTTTTTGACTCCACCTGGGCAATCTTCGCGGACAGGGTGATGCATCCGACCCTGGCGAAGTCGGAAATCAGCGTGGTGAAAGCGCAATATCTCTCGGGAATCAGACAGCGACGCGACGATCCGGATGCGCTTGCTGACTACCTTGCCGACAGCCTCACGTTCATCGGCCACCCCTATTCGGTGTCCGTCGCGGGAAACGAGAAGTCCATTTCAGCGATCGATTCCGCGTCTTTGCGCGATTACCACCGCTCGCAAGTCGTCACGTCGCGGATGCTGCTAGTGGTCGTGGGTAACGTCGACCGCGCCCACGTCGAGCGATTGGTTAGTCAATCGATAGGACAGCTTCCGCGCAGCGGCTACACATGGAGTGCTCCACCGCGCGTTCCCGACGCCCAAACAGCGGTTGTCGTCGAGCGCCGCCAGCTCCCGACCAATTACATACTGGGGTACTACAGCGGACCGCTGGCAAGCGGTGAAGACTACCAGGCGCTGAGAGTGGCGACTTCAGTGTTGACCGGGCGCATGTTCGCGGAGATTCGAACACGCCAGAATCTCACCTACGATGTTCACGCGCCATTCGTGGACCGTGCAGCGACGCTGGGCGGCCTCTATGTCTCCACCGTTTCACCTGACACGACGCTCAAGCTGATGCGAGCCGCGATCGTCGATCTCCAGCAAGGCATGCTGGATCCGGTCGGACTCAAACAGCTCGAAGAGCAATTCATCACTGAATATTTCCTGGACAACGAAACAAACGCAGCGCAGGCTGATTTCCTCGCGCGATCACAGCTCTATCAGGGAGACTATAGAGAAGCCGACCGATTCGTCGCCGAGCTGAAGAGCATCACACCCGAAGCGGTGCAGCGCGTGGCGAGGAGGTACATGAAAGGATTTCGTTTCGCGTACGTAGGCGATCCGTCGAAGCTGAACCAGCGGACGATCAATCTATTTTGACGGGTGAGAGGTAGCTGACGCCGGAACTCGTTCCCCGTTCTATTCGGCGAACTCTTCGGCGACGACGCGCGGATCCATGGCTCCGGTGTAGAGGGCCATGCCTACTATCGCAGCGGCGACGCCGCGATCCGCAAGCGCGCGAAGATCGTTGAGACTTCCCAGTCCTCCCGAGGCAAACACAGGAAATTCTGCTGCTTCGGCGAGGTCTTCCATCAGCGGCAGGTCCGTTCCACGCATGGCTTCCTCGCGGTGCACCGCGGTCACCAGTACGCCGGCGAGCGGTAGGCCGTTCAACTCATCGATCAGGTCGAGCACCAGCTTCGAGTGGGTACGGGTCCATCCATGCGAGAGAATCTTTCGATCACGAACATCAGCGGCGACGACGATGCAACCGGGGAATGCCGTGCTCATGTCGATGAGCCAGTCAGGATCTTCAAGCGCCCGGGTTCCGATTACAACACGCTGAGCGCCGTCGCTCAACATCTGATCGATTGTCGCCTGGCTTCTGATGCCACCTCCGATCTGAACCTCTGCATCCGTGGCGGCGAGAATCGCCTGAATCTCCCCACCGTTGTTGCCGCGTCCCGTGACTCCGTCGAGGTCAACCACGTGGAGGTGGTGAAATCCGTACTGTCGCCAAGCGCGAGCGACGCCAGCAGGATCGGGGATGCGCAGCAACTCCTTGTCGTACGAGTCAGCGGCAACTTGCACACAGGCCGCTCCCTTCAGGTCGAGCGCAGGAATTGCGATCATCCGACTTGGCTGACGTTCAGGGCACGAATCATGAGAAGTAGGGCACAATATTGCGTCTCGTAGGGCTTGTGAATAAATTCACAATCTCTGTAGTGAAGAAGTCTACTGTTATTCATGCTCTACCGTACGGCTCTGGGAGGCCTTAAAAGATGCGGCTCTATGGATTCGCAATTGCTGTTGGAGTTCTTACGCTTGGCGCTTGCGCGGGCGGAGACAAGAAGCCCGCGGACACCACGCACGTTGCTGTGGACACGTCGACTTCGACTACCACTTCCACCACTACCACACCGGGTACGACCGCAGGGGCAGTAACCCCGGCCCCGATAACCGGCGCGATGCACGAAGTGAAGATGACCGGCGACGCGCAAGGCTACCGCTTCGACCCCGCGAACTTCACGGTCAAGCAGGGTGATGGCGTCAAGTTCGTGGTGGTGAGTGGCGGCCCGCACAACGTCGCCTTCGACCCAGCTACCATCCCGCCTGATGTCAGGCCCCAGCTCGATGCGAACATGGGCACCGACAAGATGGGAGAGCTCTCGAGCAACATGAAGATGAATCCAGGGGAGTCTGTCACAGTCTCGTTCGGGAAGATCAAGCCGGGACAGTATCCATACCACTGTGTCCCGCACCTCGCGCTCAACATGAAGGGCGTAATCACGGTTCAATAGTTTTGCTGGTGCTGGGAAACGGCGGGGGCGAGAGCTCTCGCCGTTTTTTTTTGTCATTCTCAGCACCTCCACCGGCGCTTAGATTGCATTGTCGCATGGTTACGAAAAACGATTGTCTCTTGCTTGGTACCGTCGAGTGTCTCACCAGACCGGACTCTCGCACACGCACCTTACTCCGTGAATCTTTGAGTCATGAACGTTCATAGCATTGCACGGATGAGTGGAGGCTCAGCCTATCTCTGGATGGCAGCACGCGCCAGAAATGCGCTGCGGCGGGTGGTCGTGTTTGG
>JALYZH010000086.1 GCA_030948945.1 Gemmatimonadota bacterium
AACGGCGCGTGCAGTCGCTTGGCGCGCCAGGAGGGAATCGAACCCCCGACCCACAGCTTAGAAGGCTGTTGCTCTATCCAACTGAGCTACTGGCGCGTTACGGAGCGAAAGTTAGCGGCTGAAGGTAGCTGAATCAATTCCTGCTCGCGCATCGTGCACAGATTCACGCGAGATTCGTTGAGCTCAATCTCCACCGGATGCAAGACTCTCGGCGAGCACTCTCTGCAACCGGCGCGTAAGCTCGCCGGGTTTGCCGCTACCGACAGGCTTGTCGTCAAGCTTCACCACCGGCATGACGTCTGTCGTAGTGCCGGTGAGAAAGAGCTCCGTCAATTTCGGAATTTCCGCGACCGAGATCGGGGTTTCATCGAGCTCGATTGCCAGATCGCGCGCGAGGTCGCGCAGAACGGACCGCGTGATCCCGGGAAGGATGTGAGCATCGCACGGGTGCGTTCGCAGCGAGCCGTTGACGACGCCGAAGAAGTTCGTCTTGGCGCCCTCGGTCACGACGCCGTCACGAATGAGCATCGCCTCGAATGCTCCGCGCTCCTTTGCGGTCTGGGAGGCGAGAACGTTTGGCAACAGGTTCAGGGACTTCAGGTCGCAACGTCCCCACCGCAGATCCGCATGTGAGATTGCCGAGGCCCCATCTGCGGCGAGCTCCGCGTACGGCGTGAATCGAGCAACGGAGATATAGACCGTCGGCGTAATGTCGGGCGGCGGAAAATAGTGCGCGCGTGTTGTCGCGCCCCGAGTCACCTGGATATAGAGAGTGGCCTCTCCACGCGTCAGCTCGTTCTCACGAAGTAGCTGTTTGCCTATCTCCACGAAGCGCGCGGCGGAGTCTGACCCCTTGAGCGTTATTCTCACTCCGTCGAGGCTGCGCGCGAGCCGCTCATTGTGGAAGCGCGTCGCGAAGAGCCTGCCGTTGATCGCCCGCAGGACTTCGTAGACTCCATCTCCAAAGACGAACCCGCGATCTTCGACCGACACGCGAGCTTCACCGCGCGGGAGGAAGCTCCCATTCACGTAGACTATGTCTTTCGGATCCAGGGTGGTCACTGGCGACTCAGCCCGTCTTGCTTCCGGTCACGGTGTACTGGCATCCACCGCTTCCAAACACCTGAAAGAATCCAGGTTCCGGATCGCTCAACGTCCCGGTCAGCGCACCAGCCGCCGTTATCCTTCCCTGTAGCTCCATCTGGGCATTGCTTCTGACAGTCGGGGCGGCAAGGTGAAGATCGATGGTACCGTCGATCAGGAGAACGAATCCGCTCAGTGGGCGAGAACCACCGGCGATCGGGTCCTGCCAGAAGCTGGTCGTCGGACCGAGGCTCCCGTCGCTCAGAACATCCAGATGGGAAGTGATTAACGTACCGTTCGCCAAAGGCGTATTGGAGCACGGGAGAGTTAGCGTCTGCTGGACTGTGAACGACCAATTCCCGGTCGCTTGCGCCGCCGTAAGCGTGCTACCCCCGCCCAGAATCCCGTCGAGCGGGTTGGCGCTCGTCTCGCAGCCCGCACACAACACCAACATTGTGACCCAACAAACCGAGCGTTTCACGTGAAGCCTCCGAGGGTTGCCGCTAGATTGAACCTGCGCCGCAAGGTGCAATTCGTCTGCCGTGAAGGATACGTCGCGAAACCTGAAACCGCTGCCAGCGTAGTGGAGACACCCCTTACAGGCTCGTGCAAGGACGCAAATGCAACCAGATGTGAATCTTATCGTTCACGAAGTCTTTTCCTGGGCCGTTCCGGGACTCGTGATAATGGTTCTGGGTTTTCCGGTGATTCGTCTCATCACCCGTTGGCTCGAGCCCCGGCCGGTACCGCCGCGTGAGCTGAGCGCAATCAATGAACGGCTGGGGCGTATCGAAACGGCGGTGGACTCGATCGCGCTGGAAGTCGAGCGGATCTCGGAGGCGCAGAGGTTCTCCGCAAGGTTGCAGTCGGAGCAGCAGCCACCCCGACTAAGCGCCCCGAAGGCCTAAATAAACCAGGGCGTATCGCGCATCAACCGCTTTCGGGAGGATTCCAGCAAAACGGCGCCTACCTTTCGGTAGACGCCGTTTCGATATCCGAGATCGGGGCGGTTAGTCCTGCTCGTCCTTTTCGATGTGCAGCACCTTGCCGTTTCCGGCGTCGACCTTCACATCCCGCTCACCGGCGCTGGTCTTCACCGTTACGCCGTAGACAAGGTTTCCATCCTCGTTCTCGAGCTCGACACCTGTTGCTGTGCCTGGCACCGCCGCGAGGGCAGCGCTGCGAGCCTGCTCGGAACTGATCCGCGCCAGTTTCTGAAAGCCGGCGGCTTCAGAGTGTTCCTCTGGCGAAGTCGCCTCGTTCTGCTCGTCGGCCTCGTTGGCGTCCTTCCCCTCGGCTGCCTCGCCCTTTTCATCGGCTTCGTTGGCTTCAGCGGTCTCGCCTTTTTCGTCGTTGGGCACCTGAATGCTCGACTTGTACGGCGCCTTCTGCTCGGCTTCCGCGTGGGTCTTGACCGTCGATTGCGCGCGCGCGAGCGCCACGCCGCCGAGGCTTCCGCCGATCAGCAGCCCTAGCGCCGCGATCAGCGCAGTGCGTGCCTGAGGGTTGCGTGTCTTTTTCATGGTACTCACCTTAAACTCCTTGTCGCGATTTGCTCGCGACTTCGTCCGGTCTCGACGAGCACCGCCGGATAGCGACTGCTCGCGCGCTCCGTGGACGACGGATGCGACGAACGTAGGTTAGTCCGGTGATGTTCACTCCACGCTCAACGCGCCGCCGGCGGCTGTTGATCTGGGAGTGAGGTGGAGTCGCTACACTTCGAAGTGGAGCCAGAGTGTCCCTTCACCGCCGCTGATGCGCATACTGCTTGTAGAGGACGACGCCGTAATCGCGTCGAGCTTGTCCAAGGGGCTTCGGGAGGCCGCCTACGCGGTCGACGTCGTCACGGACGGGGACGCGGCTGTGTACCAGGCCGCCGTCAATCCTTATGATGCGATTGTGCTCGACGTCATGTTACCGAAACGGGACGGCTTCGCCGTTTGTCGCGAGATTCGGCAGCGGGGCTGATCACACCTGTGCTGATGCTCACAGCGCGGGACGCGGTGCGCGATCGAATCGCCGGACTCGACACAGGCGCCGACGACTATCTGACGAAGCCATTCGAGTTTGGCGAGTTGCTCGCTAGGCTGCGCGCGTTGCTTCGACGAGGGCCCGCCCTCGCCCCGACGGTATTGCGCGTCGGCGATCTCGAGCTCGACACTCATTCGCAGCGCGTCACTCGAGCCGGTCGGGACGTAGCGCTCACGACGCGGGAATACGCACTGCTCGAGTTCCTCGCGCGAAACGCCGGACGAGTCGTCGGCCGCGCGGAGATATCCGACCACGTATGGGACGATAACTATGACCCGCTCTCGAATCTCATCGAGTCGTATATCAACCGGCTGAGAAAGAAGCTCGACGCTCCGGGGCTTCCACCGCTGATTCACACCCGGCGTGGTGCGGGCTACTCACTTGGAGAGTCGGCCCCAGGTGGCGGCGGGTGACATGACAGCGCGCAACTACCGTGACTCCATTCGGGTCCGACTCGCCCTGTGGCACACGCTAACCGTGGCAGCGCTGCTGGGCGCTTTCGCCGTAGCGACATTGATCTTCCTCGTGCGCACTACCAGCGCGCGCGCCGATCAGTCTCTGGCCGACACAGTCCGCGCCTTCGTCAAGGTCTGGGATGGAGTGCGCGCCGAGGAAGAGACGAGCGCGGTCGTTTCCGCGGCGCCCGCTGCGTCCGAGTTTCGCGACCCCGACCGGCGCATCATCGTATTCGATCGAAGCGGCCGGCTCATCGCGATGTCCGACACTGCGCCGTTGACTCCGGCGCTGTCGCGACCAGCTCTCGCGGATCTCAACCATGGTCCAGTCGCTCCTCTAATCAGAAACGCAACGCAAAACGACCGCCTGTTCACTACCGTAGATCAGCGTGGAGGAGACGGACCGGCAGTTCATGCCTTTGCAACGCGCGTCTCGGTTGACGGGGAGCCATTCACTGTGCTCGCGCTCCGATCGTTGCGTGCCGAAGAGGACGCGACGGAATCGTTCACGACGGCGGTCTTCGTGGCGATTCCCGTCGTTCTCGTTCTCGCCGGCCTCGGTGGCTATCTCCTTGCCCGCGCCAGTCTCGCTCCGGTCGTGTCCATGGGTAGGCAGGCGCGGAACATCAGCGCCAGCAACCTCAACGAACGCCTGCCCGTGAAGAATCCTCGCGACGAGTTGGGCGGACTCGCCGAGGTGCTGAACGGACTTCTCGCCAGACTCGAGCGCGCTTTCCAGCAGGAGCAGCGTGCCGCAGACCAGCAGCGACAGTTCATGGCCGACGCGTCACACGAGCTGCGCACTCCGGTCGCGGCGCTGTCGACCGTAGCGGACGTCGCACTCTCACGGGCTGACCGCGGCGCTGGAGAGCTGCGCGAGGCGCTCGAGGTGGTGCGCGGTGAGGGGAGTCGACTGGGCCGCCTGGTTGACGATTAGTTGCTGCTGTCGCGCGCGGACGCCGGTGAGCTTCCTGTTCGTCGTGAGAAGATCTTCCTCGAAGAATTGCTTCAGGACAGCGCTCGGGCGGCACGGGGACTGGCGACATCGCGTGGCGTCGCGCTCATCGCCGCGCCTGCAGACGAATCTCCGTTAGTCGGAGACTCTCACATGCTGCGCCGGCTGGTGATGATCCTTCTCGACAACGCGATCAAATACACGCCGGCCGGCGGAGAGGTGCGGCTCTCGCTCGATCGCGACGTCACCAGCGCTCAATACCGTGTCAGCGTCGAGGACACGGGGGCCGGCGTCCCATCCTGGGCCGTCGAGCGGATCTTCGAGCGCTTCTTCCGTGTGGATGAATCTCGGACGCGAGCCACAGAAGACGGTGCAGCAATGGCGAGCGCCGGTTTGGGGCTGGCCATTGCCCGCCTGGCCGCAGAAACACACGGTGGAACCGTGACGCTGGAAGCGACTGGTCCCAGCGGATCCAGGTTCGTTGTCTTACTGCCGATTCACGCGGGTGCCTCCATCGAGGGTCGGCCGTCATCCGTGGTGTAGCCGCGTCCCGTCCGCGCTCCCGCAGCGGTTTCCTTGCCGCCCAGCTCCGCTATGAATTCGTGGTGGTCCATCGGGTGAGAGAACATCGGATAGTTCTTGTCCACTGCCGCCCGTTGCTCTTCCTCGCTTAGCGTCGCGGTGCAGTCCTTTAGCGTGATGACATTGTAGCCTTTCTCGTAGCCGGTTCGCATCGTCGATTCGACGCAGCAGTTGGTGAGGAAGCCGCCCAACGCGATGTTGGTGATCCCGCGACTACGCAGCACAAAATCCAGGTTCGTGCTCGCGAACCCGTCGAGGCCGCGTTTTCCTTCGACAACGATGTCCTGCGGTTCCGGCTTGAGCTCGTCGACTATCTCGGATCCCCAGCTACCTTTTCTGAACGATTTCGAGTCGACCACGCCCTTGAGGATTCCGTAGGGCTCGGGCGTGAGCTCGTGATAGTCGTTGGTAAACGTTATTGGCGCGTGCACAATCGTGGCGCCAAGCTCCCGCGCCTTCTTCACTGTTTCGAGTGTGTTGGCGAGCATGTTGGTCGAGTTCATGACCTGCTTGACGGCGTCGTGCAGCGCGCCGCCCTCGGAGGTGAAGTCGTTCTGGTACTCGATGAGGACTACCGCCGTGCGCCTGGGATCCATCTTCGCTCCTTGTTGTGCCCACTTATGATATAATCGGGGTAAGGGCAACCCGTGAGAGCCATGCTTTGGTTGCCTATGTTGGTGTTCCACCGGCCCGGAGTCGTATGAAACGAGCGATGAAATTCGTCTCACGCTGGTCACGCTTCATCGCGCTCTTCGACAATCACAACCTCGACACAAAGCTGCCGAGGCCATTGTTGCCGCTCTACGCTCTGATGCGAAAGCTCGGCCCCGAGATCGCGTTCCAGACCGGTGGCACGAACCCCAAGGATTTCGAAGGAACGATCAAATTCGGCGTCGCGCAGGGCGCGACGTCGATCGAGTTATGGCAGGACTACGGTGGGTTTCCTACCGTATCGGATGAGGATCTCAAGCGATGGGCCGCGATGGTCGAGGCAAACAGGACGCCATGATGGGGGAAGGCGATTTTCGGCTGCGGGGCAAGGAGATCTCGCGCGTCGAGGGACTGAGCGACGCTGTATTCGGGTTTTCGATCACCTTGTTGGTAGTTTCGCTCGAGGTGCCACACACAGCGGGGGAAGTGCTGCACGCAATGCGCGGCTTCTTCGCGTTCGCCATCACGTTCAGCGCGTTGTTCGCAGTGTGGCGAATGCAGTTCGGATTCTTTCGCCGCTACGGTCTCGAGGACAACACAACCGTGACGCTGACCGGAGTGCTTCTCTTCGTGATCCTGTTTTTCATCTATCCGCTCAAATTCATCGTCGGAACAGTCGTCGAGCGACTGATGATGCACGCTGGGCTCGTGCAATCGGCGGAGCCGATTTCCGGCCCTGGCTTCAGACTCATGTACGTTGCGTTCGCCCTGGGCTGGGCCGCAGTGACGGGAGTGTTCCTGCTTCTTTACCGTCATGCATACAGGATGCGCGAGCATCTGAAGCTCACACCGATCGAGATCTTCGATACTCGCGAGCGCGTTTGGCGGTTCGCGGCCTCAATGATTCCCGGAGTACTGCTAGCGCTGATGTCGATGGCGCTCTATTGGTTTCCCGGCAATGACGAGCAGATCACCTATTCCTTCCTCGCGCTGATAACGGTTCTGGCGGTAGGGATGAGGTGGTATAAGCGGGGACGGGATCGCCAGCAGAAACAGCTCGCGGGTTGACCGCGCAAAAGCCCCTCTACCGAGCTCAGGACGAGCCACCGCCATGACGGGACGCGCTGTCGCCGCCTGGCTGTTGCTGCTGTTGCTGCTGTTGCTGCTGTTGCTGCTGTTGCTGCTCGAACAGCTGGCGATAAGTCGTAAGCTGCTGCGCGTTGAGAACTCCTTCGATTTGCTTGTTGGCGCGATCCCTGATCGCGCGCACCTCCTGCGATTGGCCTCCCGAACCGGTGCGGCCTTCTCCGCCGCCTGTGCTATCGGGAGGCGCACTACCCCGGCGCCCACCTCCCCTCCCGCCGCCCCTTCCACCACGCGGACCTCCTGTTCCAGCGCGCTGACCGCCCGCGTTTTTTCTGAGGGCCTCCATCTCCATTGTTTCGTCAGCGAGGATCGAGCGGATTCCAGCTTGCTGCGCGGTATCGAGCTTTAGCGTCTCCGTCATCATCGCCATCCTCTGGTCGATCAGCTGACGCGGATCCATTCGCTCCCTGGCGGGCGGACCTTGTCGTTGCGGATCCTGCGCCTGCGCGCTGACGTTGGGTGCGAGCGCGATACTCCCGACAACCACCGCGGCGAGCGCTAGACGCCGAGCGCTTTGTGGGATCTGCCGAATGTTCATTACTTCCTCATTGATATTTGTTGTGAGAATCAGCCGAGGTTGATGACGCCGGCGTAACCGTGAGCATTGACTCATCACACGCTCATGATCAGAGTACACGCGCGGGGCGCGAGACCCTCCCTCGAGTTTCGAACTGCACCAGCGTGTTACGAATTGCGTTTCTGTTGTTACAGGATTGCGGCCGGACGATCATCCGCAGAGACGAGCGACTTCAGCCTTCGCCGGGGACTTTTGTTCATCGGCGATCGTGGGCAATCAGCCCGGTCGTTAGCGAAAAAAACCCCTGCAACGCAAAGCATTGCAGGGGTTCAGCTAATCAGTCGAGGCGCCCGGATTTGAACCGGGGACCTCCTGCTCCCAAAGTAGGTCAACTACTCAACCAATCACGACATTCTGCCGGACTTCATAGGGGAATCGAGCGTCGGTGCCGGTTCTCAAAAGCATCAATATCGGGGTTTGCCGGGAGAAACTCACCCCGAAACTCACCCCGCTTTACAATCAGTGTTGTTTCGGAGCGTCAGCGGCGTTGACGTACTCAAGACCCCAAGGCCCCTGTCCGTGAAGCTGGATAATTGTTCTGCCCTTGGCCCAAGCAAAGTGATGAACGCCTTCGGGGATCATTCCGAATGTCCCGGAATGGAGCGCCAATCCTCCCTTGGTAGCAAACTTGTCTCCCATACCGACATTTAGCGTACCGCTTATCACGGTTACGTGCTCGTCTGCGTGGTGAAAGTGTGGCGGGATCTTGTATCCTGGGGGCATCATAAGGCGCATTGTGAACGCTCCCGATTTCATCGGGTCGCCGTCCAGCACCGCGAGTTTCGCTCCTGCGGGTAGAATTGATGGCGCGGGTCCCCATTTGAGAGAACTCGGCGACGAAACACTGGGGGATCTCTGAGCGCCTGCGACGGTGGCGCAGCAAAAGACTGCGATAAAAAGTGCGTACTTCCGCATAGTAGCTCCTGGAGGAGGACTGGTCGCGACGAAGATGGTCGAGTCCGGTGAGGTGATCAAGATGTGGTCCCCGAATTTGGGCTCCCGATCCTCCACGGTACAACTGAATGTCGATGACTCCTTAGTCGCGTAGATCGATTCCCAATGCGATTTACGATTCATAACTTGACGTCACGAGGCAACTTGTAACTAGTGTGAGTGGGCTGGGATTCCATCGTGGCTGTGAGACGTCACACGATGGTAAGTCTCACCTGACTGCTGAGTGGGATCAACGTGGACGATTGCACCCGAAAGAAACTTCAGGTGATGCCGCAGCTGGTGCTCTACTTCTTTGGCTAGCTCATGGCCCTGTTCCACGCTTAGGTCCGGCGAAACGGTGATACTCAGTTCAGCGTTCAGCCTGTGACCGATCCAGCGAGCACGCACGTCGGTCAGCGGCCGATCGTCGCCGTCATTGCATGGTCTGCGGCACCGTGGAAAAACACACCCGCCCCAAAGAGCGCGACCTTTGACAGCGCTGAAAACGCTCCAGTGCGAAGAATCATTGAGCTTGGCCTCCCCTGCCTAACCGTTTCCTCATTGCAACGAGGTCCTGACTTTCGTTCGTCTTGATTTCCTCGGCAAGTCGATCTATATCCGCTCGCTTGGTTCTTATTAGGTAGAAGTCAGCGAGGCGGCTCCCCTCCTCCTCTGCCTTTAGGGCCGCATCGAGGAAAAGCCTACGATAATCAGACCCGGGTTGTCTGAGCGTGCCGGCCGTCGCCTTGGTCTGCGCGGAAGGCGACGAGATGAAGGCGTCCTTATAGGTCTTTCTAAGAATGCTCGTCATCGCGTCAAGCTCATGGGCGTGTCTCTCTTCCAGCTGCCTGATCAGACTTTCCATATCCGGATGAGTATTGGCCTCCAGTGCCGCGTCTGCCAGAACAATGACATTCTTGTGATGATTGCTCATCGCGCGGAGAAAGTCGTGATCCGCATCCCCAGTTGTGATATTCACTGGCGGCGATCGGCTCGTGTCGGCCGGCGTGCGAAAGCCGCCCTTCAACCGTTCGCGCGCAACATAAAGGTCAAACGGTGTCGGTTCGCCAGGGTCCCTCTTCTTCTCCTGAGAACACGCCAATACCAGCGCGAGAGTACTCAGCTTGAACGCGCGATCGGTCAGCCCCAGACTCCTCATACGGCTCCTTCGTCCGCCTGCTCGCAGGGAGCTTCGTCGTTCCGCTCTACCTGAATAGTAGAGTGACCTATGCCGAAATGCTCGCGCAACTCGGTGCGCGCAAACGCCAAAGTCTTGTCTTCAAGCCCTGCCGGCGCAACCAGGTGAGCTGTCAAACAGGTCTCAGTCGTGCTCATCGCCCAAATATGCAGATCGTGCACTGCGCTTACCCCATCTATCGAACCGAGTAGCGACTCAACTGCAGCTGAGTCCACGTTCTCCGGTACCGCATCCATCGCCAGATTGACAGACTCGCGGAGTAGGCTCCAAGTGCCGACCGCGATCACCAAGCCGATTGCGATACTCGCTACAGGGTCCAGCCACAGCCATCCGGTTGCGCGGATCGCAAATCCCGTGATGACGACACCGAGCGCGATGAGCGCATCACTAGCCATATGCGCAAAGGCCCCACGAATGTTGATGTCACTCTTCCTACCAGAGGCGAACAAAGCTGCCGTAACGCCATTAATCAGAACTCCTACGGCCGCAACCCACATAATGGTGGAAGCGACGACAGGAGCCGGGCTCCATAGTCTTCGGACAGCTTCTACCGTTATCGCTCCAGTGACGAAGAGAAGCATCGCGGCATTGGCGAGAGCCGCGAGAATTGAAGATCTGCGAAGCCCGTAAGTCCGTCGAGCCGTTGGCCTCGTCCGCGAAAGGCGAATAGCCCCCCAAGCAAGTAGAAGCCCCATGACATCGCTCAGGTTGTGGCCTGCGTCTGAGATAAGGGCGAGTGAGTTTGCCGATAACCCGTAAACAACTTCTGTAATTACAAAAGCGGTGTTCAGCGCCACCCCGATCATGAACGCGCGTCTGTAATCAGAGGGCGCGCGCCCCTGAGAATGCAAATGCGAGTGTGTATGCGTCATGAGTCTTCTACTTAGGCGTGTGAGAGGATCCGCCGTGACCCGCGTCTAACTTTGTCCCGAGTGGACGCGGTTAGTACCGAAAGTTTATGCGTAGAGAAGCCACCAAAGCCGGGCCGCGATCCCGGTTGTAGCCGGGATTTCGGATGCTCTGTACATCCGGGCTCAGTTGGAGGTATCGGCCGGCTTGCAACCGATAGTATCCTTCGAAAATCTGCTCCGGTCCGTAGGTGAGCCGTCCATCCCCAAGCAGGAATCCAACCCCTCCAGCTGTCAGATACGCCCTGTGCACGGCCACAATGCCTTCGCGTACGCCCGCGAGACCGATCCGGTCATTGACACGTCCCCAATGTGCACCGCTTACCTGTGCACCTGCGCTGAGGTGCCGATCAACTTCAGTGAACGCGAAGCTTTCATTCCTCCCATCACTCCACCCGAAACGAGCGAAGACGCCGGTTTCTCCTTCATCGGCAAGCGGCTGCTCCAGGTTCAGACCAAACCCATATTTCTTTCGCCCGGGCTGATCATCAGCGGCAATATCAGGCGCCTGCCCGATGGACGCGCCAATAGCCAGAGCTTCGGCGTAGTTGCCCATCCGCGCATGGTTCATGTAACAAAGGATTCGGCCAGTAGTTCTGGTGCGAGGTATCGTGAGCGTAAGCTCCATCTGGTCTCCGCGAGCTCGCCTTAAATCACTGTCAAAAACATTCCCGTTTGCCTCGTGCGGCATCTGGAAGCTGCCGGCGCGAATCGTCCAGCCAGGATGAATCCAGGCGATCGCGATACCGTTGCTATATCCTCGCGTGTCTGCCGCGAAATCCCAGGCAGTGTTTTGGAACAATGACCAGTTCATGAATTGCTGCCGCGTCGTGTTAGCATAGCGGTTGACGTCGAACAAATCGCTCACCGCAAACTTGCCTGCAGTGACCTCGAGGCGATTGGAAGAAACTGTTCCGGGGATTTGATCTGGCGCGGCAGTCAGCGTATCGCGCTGGCCGCCGGAGAATGAGCGCGTGTAACGGACAAATGCACGAGCGACGTAAGGGCCACTTCCCAGATCAATGGTCCCTTGCCGAAGAACATCGCCGTTGGTTGGCCCCGCGAGGCCGACTACTCGGCTGATTCCTTTCCCACGAATCATTTCTGCGTCCAGATAAGCCTGAACCCCATGGCCTGCGTCGACACCGCCGTACACGCCGTATGCGTGGCTTACCTTCGAATCCCCGCGAGCGATCAGGCTATTGGGGCCTTCGTATGGACTTCGCATCGGCCGAAGATCCTGGGCAATCACGTTTACCTGCGTGCCCAACAAGTACGGATGCCACCGCGCAGAGCCGGTTCCAGTGGAATCATCGGAAGCCTGGGCGCCAACTGCCTCGATGGGAGCCGCAGTAACCAGAATGCCCAAAGCCAGCGCCCGAAGCATAGAGATGTCCAAAATCAGAATACGAACATCGCGAAAGCCGCTCCAAACATCACCAACGTCGTCAACCCGACGACAAATCGCCCGAGTGAGGAACTCGGTTGGCCTTGCATTAGCCTACGGTCCGATGCGGTTACGAGGATTCCGAGGAGAAGGAACGGAGCGAGAAGACCATTGAGTATCGCTGTCCAATAGAGTGCCTTCACCGGGTTCACGTTAGCGAAATCCAGCGTGACGCCGAGCAACATTGCGATGATCACAACAATGTAAAACGCGCGCGCCCGCCCGAATCGTTCGTCGATCCCCTGATTCCAGCCGAACGTTTCGGCGAACGCGTACGCCGCAGATCCGGAGAGCGTCGGAATGGCGAGCGCGCCTACACCAAGCAGGCCCACGGTGTACAGAAGGGTGGCGAGATTGCCGGCGAGCGGGCGCAATGCGGACGCCACCTCATGACTCGTCTGCGGATTTGTAATCCCGGCTTTGTGGAGCGTGAGTGCAGTCGTCAGGATGATGAAGAACATCGCGACGTTGGAGAACAGCGTTCCAAGGCCGACATCCCACTTTCTGGTCTTGATCTCCTCTGGAGTCGCACCTCTCCGGGCAAGTATCGAGTGGCGGCCCATCGCCTTCTCTTCCTCGACCTCCTGGGACGCCTGCCAGAAAAACAGATAAGGGCTGATGGTAGTACCCAGAATCGCGACCACCATAGCCCATGCTCCCGGCTCCGGCGGCATGCGTGGCACGAAGGTGTCGCGCGCGACCAGGCTCCAGTGCGGTCCGACAATGAAGGCCGTTATGACGTACGCAAACAGGACGAGCGCCAACCACTTGAGAACGTTGGCGATCATGATATAGCGGAGTCGAACGGTCGCGAAAGCAATCAGCACACCAAACAAAACCACCCAGATGTGAGAGCTCACGTGCGTAAGCAACTCGGCGGCATCAGCCATTCCCGCAAGGTCAGACCCGATGTTGATCGTGTTCGCTATGAACAGAGCGCCGCAGGCAGCAAGAAGCAGCGGCCTTGGGAATTTCTTCCGGAGTGCGCTCATGAGTCCGCGTCCCGTTACCATCCCGATACGGGCGCACATGGTCTGAACGGCGGCCATGAACGGCCAGCTCAGGAGCGCCATCCAGAGGAGTCCGGTTCCGAATTGGGCGCCTGCAATCGAGTAAGTCGCGATCCCCGACGGATCGTCGTCCGCCGCGCCCGTGATGATCCCCGGGCCAAGTGCACGCCAGAACCGGCGCGCAGCGGCGAACGCTCCTCCCGTTATCGCGTTGCGCGGATCTGCTTCGCCCGACGTTCCGGGTGACGGCCGGCGCGAATCGAATGCTATTGTCGATGCTCCATTGAAGAAATCTCCGTTGTTCCGCAGCAATCCAAGGGAAAGACGCGAATTATTGAACTCCTCAATCTGACGTCCGAAGCCAGTTAGAGGTCTCACCCGTCGTCGCGGCCGTACGATCTCGTCCAGGCAGCAGACGTGCCGAGTTAAGGATGAAGGTGAGTTCCGAGGCAACGTGGATGAATGCGGCGAGCAAGGGGTTCAAGAGGCCGAACGCCGCGAGTCCGACCCCGATCGCATCCACGACGAGTGTTCCAGCAAAGTTGAACCGAATGATGCCGCGTGCACGCCGTGCGATAAGTACAGTGGCTACGAACTTGGATAGGTTGTTTCCAAGGAGCACTATATCCGCGCTCTCGCGGGCTACGTCGGTTCCAGACCCCATGGCAATACCGACCGACGCCTGAACCAGCGCAGGCGCGTCGTTTACGCCATCACCAACCATTGCAACGATGCGACCGCTAGAGGCAAGCTGCCGGAGCGCATCCACTTTCTGCTCCGGCAACAGCTCCGACTTGACCTCGTCAACGCCAGCCTCGCCGCCAATTGCGTCCGCCACGGTACGAGCGTCGCCGGTCAGCAGCACGGTGTGAATGTTCATGTCCTTGAGCGTCCGCACGGCTGCCGCCGCCTCGGGGCGCAGAGCATCTGCGATGAGGACGCTTCCAAGGAACCGCCCGTCTCGGGCGACTACGACTTCCGATAGCGCGGCGCGGTTGTCCACGAGCTTCGCTCCGCCTATTGTACCATCTGCGATGCCGTGCTCGATCAAAAGGGCACGATTGCCGGCCAGAATGATTTCTCCCCCTGCTCGCGCCACAACTCCGCGTCCAGGCGTGTAATCGAACGAGTCAGGCTCGATTCGCGAGAGTCCAAGCGCTTCGGCGCGCTGCACGATCGCAGCACCCAGTGGATGCTCGGAACGTCGCTCGGCGATCGCGGCTGCTTCGAGCACCTGCTGCTGGGTGACACCATCCGCCGGACGAATCTCGCGAACCTCGGGCGCTCCCACGGTGATCGTGCCGGTCTTATCGAACGCGATGGTGTCCACAGACCACAGCGCTTCGAGGTAGCGTCCACCCTTGATGATCGCGCCAGTCCGCGCCGCGCGTCCGATCGCACCGAGGACGGCGAGTGGGGTCCCCGCAGCGATCCCGCAGGCGCCAGCCACGATGATCACGGAAATCGTGGAGCGGGCGTCGCGCGTGATGGCGAAGGTCAGTGCCGCGCACGCGAGCGCGAAGTACACGAGATAGCCGGCATACCGGTCAGCGGTCTTCTGCACGGGCGCGCGTGACCTCTCCGCCTTCTCGACGGTCTCGATGATCTTCCCGAAGCTCGTGTCGCGTCCCAACCGTTGGGCACTGATCTCGAGAGCGCCCGCCTGGTTGATAGTCCCCGCGAACACCGTGGCTCCTGCGGATTTCTCGACCGGCGTCGATTCACCGGTGATAGTCGCCTGATCCACAAATGAGTGGCCACTCCGCACCTCACCGTCGATCGCGATGCGCTCGCCAGGCTCGACGAGCACAATATCGCCGACTTGCACTTGGCTAAGCGGAATCTCGCGCGGCCCGCCAGTACGCCGTACGGTTGCGATCTGAGGGAGGAAATCGAGCAGCTCACGAATTGCCCGGCGGCCTCGGCCTACCGTCAATCCCTCCAGGATTTCAGCAACTAGCACGAAAGCCGTAATCACGAGCGCGGTGAAAAACTCGCCAATGACAAATGCCGAGAGGAGAGCTATCGTCATCGAGAGCTCCATCGTCATACGGCGCTCGCGGATGTTCTCCCATGCCTCTGCCAGGATGGGCCATCCGCCAACGATCATTCCTATCAACCCAATGAAGCTGACGCGCCCGAACGGCTCCCAGACTCGGAACCACACCGCGGCAGCGGTCAGGACTACGAACGCGATTCGCGCCAGCTCACGCCGTTCGAGAGTTTCGGAATGCTCGTGACCGTCGTGGTCATCGTGCTGATCGCTATCATGGTCACCGTGCTCATGACTACGATGTTCAGGGCTTCCTTCACGGTGATCTGTACGCATGGGCGGCGTGAGACGTTCCGCTGCCGCTTCTTCGAGGTCCAGAACTTCAGGGGAGCTATCGGTCGGCTTCATCGGATCACGTTGTGGGAGACAAACAAGCGCAGTTTCATCGGACGGCGACTCGGCTCACTTGAGGTAGGAGCGGACGACTTCCACCAACTCGTCGGCCGCCTGAGCGTCGTCGGACTTCGGTTTCGCCCCGCGAAAGGCGTGTGATCGGATGTGGTCCTCGAGCACTTCGGCCATCAGACCATTCATCGCGCCTCGTGCGGAGGCTATCAAGCGGAGGACCTCGCCGCACTCGGCCTCATCATCGAGTGCCCGCGCGACGGCGTCGACCTGCCCGCGAATGCGCGCGACGCGCTTCGCGAGATTCGCCTTGTTGCGGATGGTGTGTGACATACGGTAGTGTAGTCCCCTACACTATACACACGCAAGCTCGGATTTGGCTCTGAGCGGATCTTACTCAGCCCGATCGCTGATCCGCCGACAGCTCTTCACACTTAGAGACACAGAAAGAGACGCACTCTATCACAGAAAGAAAAACCTCGACAGCGTAAGTAACTGTCGGGGCAAAGGTTAACTCAGTCGGGGCGCCCGGATTTGAACCGGGGACCTCCTGCTCCCAAAGCAGGGCAACTATCAATCACACTACGACATCCTGCCGTAGTTCATAGGAGAATGGGGCGTCGGTGCCGGACTTCTCCGACATTCAAATCGTATGTAATCAGTAGAAACTCGTAACGAAACACGTAACGGAATTGTTCTGGCGAGGTCAGGGCTTGCGATCAAGGTCTGGGAGGTGCGAGACCGCCGACAGATATC
The DNA here is from genome assembly GCA_030948945.1 of Gemmatimonadota bacterium. The sequence continues at coordinate 16,131 of JALYZH010000086.1, forward strand.
CGCGCATTCCTTGCCCGAGGATGCG
>JALYZH010000068.1 GCA_030948945.1 Gemmatimonadota bacterium
CGCTAGCTCGTCGCTCGAGATGGTCTTGAGACCCTGGCGCTCGATCCCCTCGAGAAAGCTGAGATACAGGGAAAGGCGCCTGACTGTGGATTCCGCTATCCGCTTCAAGGTCGCGCTTGTGAAGTAAATCACAAACTAATCTCAAGGGCGGCGCAGTGGCAAGAAAGATTGACGAAACTGAACGGGTGCGAGTAGTGGCATCTCGCTCGGTCGAGATTAATGCAACAGAACGGGTGCGAGTTATCAGTGGCATAGCCTTCAGTCGCTTCTGATCTCGACTAGCCGAGATGCCAGTACTCGCACCCGTTCAGTTGCAGTTGTTCGAAAAGCTTCAGCCGAGCGTTATCTTAGAACATGCCAGTTCACGTCACCTCCGAAATCGGCGCGCTTCGCACCGTTCTGGTTCACAGCCCGGGCAACGAGCTCCTCGCCGTGACGCCGAGCACTCGCGCCGATTTCCTGTACGACGACATCGTCGATGCCGATCTCGCCAAGCGCGAGCACAAGCGCTTCGTCCAGGTTCTCGAGCGCTTCTGCGAGGTGCTTCACGTCCGCGACCTCCTCACGGAAGTGCTCGAGGACAGCACGGTGCGCGAGCTCATCATTCGTGAGACGCTCGACGTCGTTCCGCTCGAGCCGCTCGGTCTCGAGCTGCGCGAGCTGCCGCCAAAGGCGGTAGTTGACCTACTGATCGAGGGAAAGGAGGAGGAGCCGGGTCCGCTGTCACGGACTCTCAACGAATTCAGCTACTCGCTGCCACCTCTGCCGAACCTGTTCTTTACCCGCGACGCGGCGATGGCCATCAATCAGCACATGATGATCGGCTCGATGCGTTTTCACGCACGGTGGACGGAAGAGCTGATCATGAAGGCGCTTTTCACGTCTCATCCCAAACTTGGCAACTGCGGAATTCTGTACGACGGCTCGGTCGAGCGGCGGCTCAACCATACTCTCGAAGGGGGAGACGTTCACCCGTTGCGTGAGGATGTCCTGCTGATAGGCTTCAGCGAGAGATCGAGCCCGGCCGGAATCGACAGTCTAGCCACTCTGCTGTTCGAGCAGACGAAAGTCACCAATCTCATCGTCGTCGTGATGCCGCAGGAGGCGACGGCGATCCACCTCGACATGATCTTCACGCACGTCGACCGCGAGCTGTGCGTCATTTATCCGCCCCACTTCATCGGGCCGTACCGCCTGCCAATACTTCTCTGGCAGAAGGGCGAGACTCACATGAAGGAGCAACCTGATCTGTTCGCCGCGCTCAAGCATTGCGGGCTGCCGATGGAGCCGATTCTTTGCGGAGGCTCGCGAAGAATCGTCCAGGATCGTGAGCAATGGGCCTCGGGTTGTAACTTTACTGCGCTGCGCCCCGGCGTGGTCACATCTTACGCGAGAAACGAGACAACACTGAGAGAATTGGAAAAGGCCGGCTTCAGGATGATTTCCGCAAAGGATTTCCTGTCGTCCAAACACGAAATTGCTGCGAACGAAAGAGCCGCGATCACATTCGCAGGTGGTGAGCTGGTGCGCGGCGGCGGCGGTCCGCACTGCATGACGTGTCCGATCACGCGAGACGATCCGTGGAGCTGACGCGTGGAGTTTACTCCGAGCCCGAAGACACTCTGCTGACATCTCGCGCCTTCGACTACCTGGCTCAGGGCCCGGCGGACGTCGTGGAGCTGATCGGTCACATCTGCAGTCTCCCGGGCGCTCCGCGGAAAGTCGCCGAGCACATGGCGCACGCATTGTTCGCTGGCCGCCGCGAGTTCGTTCGGGGTCTGGATGGACGCTGGATGATTAGCGACCTCGATCCAACGCCTCAGCCCCCGAGGCCGGGGGCGCAGAACCAGCGAGTGGAAGAAGACTCGTTGGCCACGATGCGTCCGATCGCGCCGCAACGCGGTCGTGCGTATTCCGCGTCACGATTCGCGAACGAGCCGCTGCAAAAACTCTCATACGTCGTGGTCGACACCGAGACGACTGGGGGACGCCACGGGTCCTGCGATCGCATCACCGAGATCGCCGCGGTAGTCGTGCGCGATGGAGAAATCGTGGAGCTGTTCGAGACCCTGGTCAATCCGGAGCGGCCAATTCCGTACTTTGTGAGTCAGCTGACGAACATCACGTGGGATATGGTCAAGGACAAGCCGACGTTCGATCGCGTCGCACCCGAAGTGATGCGAGTGCTGGAAGGGAACGTCTTCGTCGCGCACAACATGATGTTCGACTGGCGCTTCGTGACGTCCGAGCTTTCACGGGCCACTGGACGGAAGCTGCAGGGACGGCGCCTATGCACTGTGAAAATGGCCCGCAAGGTTTTGCCGCAGCTCTCGCGTCGCTCGCTCGATCACGTTGCCCGGTACTACGGTGTGGAGATCCACGGCCGCCACCGCGCCGGTGGCGATGCACTCGCCACCGCCAAGTGCATGCTCCGCATGCTCTCCGATCTCGGGGATCGCGGCTGTTCCACCTGGGGCGACCTCGAGACGCTTCTTCGCGCGCCGGCTGTGCGTCGCAAGAAGCGGAGAGCGTCGGGGTTGCCCACACCCGTTCTCCGCGACACCACCGCTTGACCGCGCCTACCCCGAGCGTGCAGCGCCGGAAGATCGGCGATCTCACTGTGCACGCGATTCAGGCAGGCGGCCAAAGACTCGATGGCGGCGCGATGTTCGGCGTCGTCCCCAAGCCGCTGTGGGAAAAACGCATCCCCGCCGACGAGCGAAATCGAATTCAGCTCGGCATGCGCTGTCTCCTGATCGAGCATCCGTCGGGACTGGTGTTGATCGACACCGGCGCCGGCAACAAGGAGAACGCAAAGTTCAAGGACATCTACGGCCTCGAGAACGAGGGCACCGACGGCGCGACGATGCTGGAGGACGGATTGAAGGAGATTGGCGTCGCTCCCGCCGACATCGCCATCGTGATCAACACCCACCTGCATTTTGACCACGCAGGCGGCAACACGTGCACGCGGCCCGACGGCTCTGTCGAGATAACCTTTCCAAACGCGACCCATATCGTGCGGCGGGGAGAGTATGATTACGCGCTACACACCAATGAGCGCACGGCCGCCAGCTACTTCGACCGCAACTTCGTTCCGCTCGAGGCGGCGGAAAAACTGGAGCTGGTTACGCGCGAGAAGCAAATCGTCAAGGGCATTCGCGTTGTTCCCACGCCCGGCCACACGCCCTTCCACCAGAGCATTCTCATCGAGTCGGGCGGGGAGCGGGCCTTCTACCTCGGCGATCTGGTACCCACGCACGCGCACCTGCCGCTTCCGTGGATCATGGGCTACGACGTGGAGCCGCTCGTCACGCTGGAGACAAAACGAAGGATCCTGAAGCAGGCTGCCGACGAGAACTGGCTACTGATCTTTGAGCACGATGCAACCGTAGCCTGGGGCCGGGTTGAGTACGACCGCAAGGCCTACCGCCTTGCGCAGGGCACGGCGTAGAGTCTGAAGGCGACACTTGGGGGCTTTCTCGCAATCTGACATCCACGATACTAAAGCAGGGAGCTCTAAGCTTTGCAGCTTCCTAGCTAGGAGCTTTTTCCGTCGGCGCAGGGAGTTTGAACGTCAGGGTCTAACGGCTTGCGGAAGATCTCGCAGAAAGCGCGCGACCACGGACTCCGTGAATCCTTAACGCCAGTATGAAAGCTCCTAGGTAACAACCTGGTTGGCTTGCAGCCCCCTGCTTCAGTTCTGTGGATGTCGTCGCAGCGTTCCGGTCTATACGCCGAGTAGTCAACTGAGAGGTTGGTAAAGCTCGATCCTGTTTCCTTCCGGATCCTTGATCCACGCGAAGCGGCCGTAATCAAAGTCTTCGGTCTTCTCGATCTCGATCCCGTCTCCCTTCAATTGTTCCAGAAATGCGGGCAGATCGCGGACGCGATAGTTGATCACCACCTCTTTTCTCTCCGGTGGGAGAGGAACCTTGGATTGCGTGATCGAGAATACGGTGGAGTCCACCTTCGACGAATCGCTGAGGCGCCGGTACTTGAACTCGGTGCCGTAGACCTTACCGTCCTCGTACGTCTCGAGTCGCAGCCCGAAATGGTGGGCGTACCAGTTGGAGAGGGCCTTGGCGTCGTTGGCGTAGACGAAGACGCCGCCGATACCGTCAATCGGGATTCGCTTCTCCTTTTTACCGCCGATGACGTTCCTGGTCATTCCGCGAATCTAGGCGCCTCAGCCGCTGGCCGTAAGTTGCTCACCCGCTTGCATGGAGCGCCCTCGAGCCCTATCTTACGCTCTGACAATGCGATAAGCGGGAGATCCGGGCGGATCGCCCCACCCTTTGGCCCTCGATGTTCGAGGTGCGCTGCAGGAGTTCTGGGCCATTGCACTCTCTTGCAGAGTGTATAGTCGCGCGGACTCCAAGAATGGGGTCCGCTTTTTTGTTTCCTTCTTTCGAGGATAGCTCGTATTCAGGACACCACCAAGCGCGTACGCGTCAACAAACAGATCCGCATAAGTCCCATCAGGGTAATCGCTGCCGACGGAGCGCAGCTCGGCATCATGGACGTGGAAACGGCCCTGGCAGCAGCGATAGAGCAAGGCCTGGATCTGGTTGAAGTCGCACCGATGGCGAGGCCTCCCGTGGCCCGCATCATGGACTACGGGAAGTTCAAGTTCGAACAGGCAAAGATGGCGCGCCAGGCGAAGAAAAAGCAGCATGTGATTCATCTCAAGGAAGTGAAGTATCGCCCTGGGATCGAGGAGCACGACTTCATGACGAAGACGCGACATGCGCGCGAGTTCCTGAACGAGGGAAACAAGGTGAAGGTGACGTTGATGTTCCGCGGCAGGCAGATCGCCCACCCGGAGCTGGGACGTCAGGTAGTGAATCGGGTCGCCCAGGAGCTCGCCGATGTGGCGAAGATCGAGAGCGATCCGAAGTTCGAAGGAAAGTTCATGACGATGATTCTCGCGCCGAAGTAGGCCGAGACTTACATACAAGGGAATCAGCAATGCCGAAGATGAAATCCCACAAGGGAGCGCGGAAACGGTTCAAGATCACCGGCTCCGGGAAGGTGAAGCGGATGAGGGCGTTCAAGAGCCACATCCTGACCAAGAAGTCATCGAAGAAAAAGCGCCGCCTCCGTCGGGCCACGATCGTAACCACTCGCGGCGAAGTTAAGAACATCAAGCGCCTGCTTCAGGCGTAAGGAGCAGATAAATGCCACGCGTTAGATCAAATGTCGCGCGCTTGAAGCGCAAAAAGCAGGTAATGAAGGCCGCTCGTGGCGCATTCGGCGCACGGAGCAAGCTGTGGAAGGCGGCGAAGGAAAACGTCGAGCGCGGATGGAAGTACGCGTACCGCGATCGCAAGAACAAGAAGCGCGATTTCCGTAAGCTCTGGATCGTCCGCATCAACGCCGGCGCGCACCAGCACGGAATGTCTTACAGCGTCTTCATGCACGGCCTCAAGAAAGCGGGTATCGAAATCGACCGGAAAGTCCTTTCCGACATCGCGATAAACGACTCCGCAGCGTTTACCGCTCTCGCCGAAAAGGTGAGATCCGCTCTCGACGCCGCGTAACGTTCCATTCGTGCTCCAGGAGGGACTCTGCCGGCGCTAACGACGAATCAGCGCGGTGGAGTCCTTTTGCTTGTCGTCCCCAATTTCGGTAACCAGTGACGCTTTCCGAGTTCCAGCAGCTCGTCACCACGCTCGCCGACGACGGCGAGAAGCTCATCGACCGCGCTACGACGGCATCCTCTCTCGAGGAGGCACGGACGGCCCTGCTCGGCAGAAAGTCAGGGCGGCTCCCGGATCTGTTCAAGCAGCTGCCTTCTCTCGCGCCGGGAGAGCTCCGCGAGGGCGGCTCCCTGATCAACGCCGTCAAGGCAAAGCTCGAAGCCGCCCTGGAAGAGCGGCGCCGTCAACTCGACGCTGCGAGTGTGTCCAGACGGAAGATCGATCTCACCATGCCGTCTCGGCGGCAGTGGAAGGGCGCCAAGCATCCGGTGACGCTCGTAATCGAAGAAATCGAAGAGATCTTCCGCGAGATCGGCTTCACGGTCGCGCTGGGCCCGGAGGCCGAGACCGAGTGGTACAACTTCACCGCTCTCAACTTTCCCCCCGACCATCCCGCGCTCGACCTGCACGACACGCTCTACCTCAGCGAAAGCGTGATGCTGCGAACGCACACGTCACCGGTGCAGATCCGGACGATGCAGAAGTACAAGCCGCCGATCAGGGTCCTCAGTCCGGGCAACGCGTACCGCCGCGATTTCTTTGACGCATCACACGCGCCGATGTTCGCCCAGATTGAAGGCCTCGCCATCGACGAAGGTGTCAGCTTCGTCGATCTCAAGGCGACGCTCACCCATTTCGCCAACAGATTCTTCGGCAAGACGAAAACACGGTTCCGCCCGAGCTATTTCCCGTTCACCGAGCCGTCAGCTGAAATGGATGTCGAGTGCCAGCTATGTCACGGCTCGGGCTGTCCGACCTGCAAGGGCACGGGCTGGATGGAAATTCTGGGATCCGGAATGGTCCATCCCTCCGTGATCAATGCGGCAGGGCTCGATGCCGATCGATACACCGGGTGGGCATTCGGTATGGGCCCGGCACGAATTGCGATGCTGCGCTACGACATCCCCGATATCAGGATTCTCTACGACTCGGACGTGAGATTCCTCTACCAGATCGCACCTTGAGGCGTCGCCTGTGAACGCCTCGTACGAATGGTTGAGGACGTTCGTTCCGTTCAGGCTGACGCCGACGGAGCTGCGTGATCTTCTCACATCGCGCTGCGCGACGGTCGATGATCTCGTCTCGCTGCGCGAGGATCTGCGCGATATCGTGATAGGCCGAGTCGTTGAGGCTGCGCGACACCCCAACTCCGATCACCTCTGGCTCACAAAAGTCGACGTCGGCGGTGGGTCGGAGCTCCCTGTCGTGTGCGGCGCCGCGAACGTGACGGTCAACACGCTCTATCCGTTCGCCCCCGTCGGCGCCGTTCTGCCGGGCGGAATGAAGATTGAGGAGCGGAAGATTCGTGGCGAAACGTCGCATGGCATGCTTTGCTCCGCCAAAGAGCTGGGCCTGGGTCAGGACCACGAGGGAATCATGGCGCTCACAGTGGTAGCCGAGCCCGGGACGAAGTTTCTCGACGCCATGCCGCTGGGCGACACCCGGCTCGTGATTGACGTACTGCCGAACCGTCCGGACCTGCTCTCCCACGAGGGTCTCGCACGTGAGATCGCCGCGGCAACTGGCGGAACCGTAAGCCGGCCGGAGATCGCCGAGGAAAAGCCGTTCGTCATTCGAACCCACACCGTCAAAGCGACGTCAGGAAAAGTCGGCGACGTAACCGTTCGCCTCGAGGATTCCGACGGATGCCTTCGCTACGCCGGAGCAGTGATCACCGGACTCAAGGTGGGTACGAGTCCCGCCTGGCTCTCCCGGCGAATCGAAGCAGCTGGCTCGCGGTCGATCAACAACGTCGTCGACGTCACAAACTACATGCTTCTCGGTTTCGGCCAACCGATGCACGCCTTCGATCTCGACAAGATCGCGCGCAGCACCGTCGTGGTGAGAAAGACTCGTGGCGAGGAGTTGATCAAGACCCTCGATGGGGTCGATCGGACCTTGCCGCCCGGAGCTGTCGTGATCGGAGACGCTGAGCGGGCGCAAGGGATCGCGGGCATCATCGGCGGCAGCGGAAGTGAGGTGGCGGACGAAACGACGGAGATCTTCCTCGAGGTCGCGGCATTCAACCCGGCCCGCATCCGCGCGACTCGCCGCGCGCTTGGAATCTCCACCGATGCCAGCTACCGCTTCGAGCGGGGTGTCGATGTCGACGCGATTCCGGGGCTCGTCGATTACGCTGTTCGTCTGATTCTTTCCGTTGCCGGCGGAATTCCGCAGGGTAGTCCGATCGATCTGTATCCACTGCCCAGACGACCGTTGCCGATTTTGCTGCGAATTCCCCGCGTCGCGAAGTTCCTGGGCGAGCCAATAGAGACCAGCGAAGTGGAAAGAAATCTCAGATCCGTCGGCTTCAGAATCGCCCCCGAGGCGAAGGATGTGCTCAAGATCTCGCCTCCGAGCTGGCGGCACGACGTGAAAGTTGAGGTGGATCTCGCGGAGGAGATCGCTCGGCTTCACGGTTACGACACTTTTTCATCGGAGATGCGGCCATTCCGCGCCAGCGCCGTGCCCGACTCACCGCTGGTTGCAGTCACGAAGCGCGTCGAAGACGCCCTCGTCGGAACAGGCCTGCTCGAGGTGCGTCCGATGCCATTCGTAGCGGCTGGAAAGGGAGCAACCGTTCGCGTTACGAATCCGCTCGCTGAGGACGAGGCATTTCTGCGTGGAGATTTGTTGACGACGCTGATCGCTCGAGCGGAGCACAATCTCGCCCGCATGCAGGGGAACGTGAGACTGTTCGAGGTCGGCACCGCGTTCTTCGCTGTCGAGAATCCGGCGAATCTCCCGGGCCCAAAGAAGGCGGCGCTTCCGCGCGAGGAAATGCACGTCGCCGCGCTCGTGATGGGTCAGCGCGCGCCGACGCATTTCACCAGAGCAGTTCAACCGAGCTACGATGAGTGGGACATCAAGTTCCTCGCCGAGACAGCAGCGGCGGCCGCGTTCCCGTCGGCCGAGATCAAGCTCATACCGGGCACCGGCGAAATCCTGTGGGACATTTGGGTTGAAGGCAGAACTGTCGGTGCCGCGCGACGCCTGACGCTGGATGCGCCGGTCTGGGCACGCCCTGCGTTTGGGCTGGAGATCAACCTCGAGGCGGTGGATCAGAAGACGGTAAGCGCCAGGGCGTACCGCCCGATCCCGGTGACTCCGCGGGTGCAGGTCGACCTGGCCCTCGTAGCAGCGACAAGTGTGACAGCGGCGCAGATCGATGACGTGATAAGAAGGGAAGCGGGCGAGCTCCTCGAGACGCTCACTCTTTTCGACGAATTCATCGGTCAGGGAATTCCGGAAGGCTCGCGCAGTCTGGCGTGGGCGTTGACGTTCCGCGATCCCGAGCGCACACTAAAGGACAAGGAAGTGCAGGGGAGAACCGAAAAGATCGTCAAAGCTCTTGAGGGAGTACTGGGTGTCAGACAGCGCACGACCTGAAATCGCCGCTTTCGCGGAGCTGGAGCAGCTGGTCAAGCATCTCGGCGACGAGCTCGCATCCTTTCGGCGGCGCGCCTTGCAGGCGGAGGCTCGTCTCAA
>JALYZH010000120.1 GCA_030948945.1 Gemmatimonadota bacterium
AATCACTTTGAATGTTTCAGGTTTTGAAATCTCCCCGGGATACTGAAATGGACCCCGGATCATAGATCTCGCCTCGCACATCCATCGATCTCAACTTCGATTTTCAAACAGTTCGCGCACCACTCGCGTGGTGGCTTCTTAAATATTGTGTGCCGATTCTCTGGCAGCCTTGAAGAGTAAACCAGAGAGGTTCATTCGTCAAGTGATTGGAAGCAAATTTTCTAGTTGTGTTAGCTCGTCCGCTCTTCCTGCGCCGGCTCAAGTGCCGATCGGAAGGGGATTCGCAAGCTACTGCGGCCTAAGGCCGACTTCAAGTCCCAATCACCATCGTGCTCAGCCACTCCGAGAAAACGCTGGCCCTCGGAGTCTTTTGCTCCTATGTTGGCCGAGTTCGTCCAAGCAGGCACCATGTCCCACCTAGGCACCGCGCACCTCTGGACGAGTCGCCGTGGCCTGCAACCCGGTCAGCGACTGCGCCCCCGCTTGTCCTCGCGACAAGAGGCAGCCGACCATGCCTGACCTCCGCGAGCAGGCGACCCCCCCTTTGTACGTCGACCCGATGGCGGCCCTTCGCCTCGCCCTTCGGGGACACTACGAAATAGAGCGCCAGATCGGACAGGGCGCTTTCGCCACCGTGTACATCGCGCAGGATCTCAAGCACGAGCGCAAGGTTGCGATCAAGGTCCTGAACGCCGACCCGACTTCGGAGACTAGCGAGCTCCGCTTCATCCGCGAGATCCGCGTTCTCGCTCGCCTGCAGCACCCCAACATTCTTCCGCTCCACGACTCCGGTCACGTGGAGGCGCTTCTCTACTACGTGATGCCATACGTTGGCGGAGAGACGTTGCGCGAGCGAATCGATCGAGAGCGACAGGTGTCGGTCACTGACGCCGCCTGCATAGCCAAGGAGGCTGCCGACGCGCTGGCCTGCGCTCACGCCCAGGGAATCGTTCACCGCGATATCAAGCCGGAGAACATCCTTCTCTCGGGCGGCCACGCGATCGTCGCCGATTTCGGAATAGCGAGGGCGATAGACGTCGCGGGAATTCGCTCGCTCACGCGGACGGGCGTAGGCAGTCCCGGCACTCCCGCGTACATGAGCCCTGAACAACTTCTCGGTGACCGCGAGGTCGACACGAGATCAGACATCTACAGCGTTGGCTGCGTGCTCTACGAAATGTTGACGGGAAAACCTCCGTTCGCGGGAAAGGATGGGTTCGTAAAGAGGTTCACCGAGCCGCCCCCGCTCGCGGGTCGCGCAAGAAAGGCCGTTCCAGGGTGGCTCGACGTCATCATCGAAAGGGCGTTGGCGCGGAATCCGGCGGATCGCTATCAGAGTGCGCAGGAGCTCGTGCACGCTCTCACACTCGGACTCTCGGTCGAACAGAGCAACTCAGGCGGTGTGGCCGTCCATGCAGCTCCGAACCTGGAACGCACCTCCTCGCAAGACGTGCCTGATCAACCCCTCACTCCCGAATCCGGTTTGCCGGCGGTGCACCCCTCCGAGAACCTGGCACTGCAGCGCTCATACGCAGAGCGTCGTCGCCTGCGCGTACTCGCCTGGGGGATCGCCGCCCTCGCCGTCACGTCCGCGCTCGCATACGCGGGAATCTCCAAGCAATGGCGACCGGCACTCCTCGGTGGAGCGGCACTGGACTCTACCCGGATCGCAATACTCCCATTCGCAGGATTGGAACAACCAGCGAATCATGATTCAATCGCGGGGAGGATTTATACTGCGTTCAGCCAATGGGATGGCCTGAACCTCGTTCCGTACGAGGATGTTCGTGCTGCACTTGGTGAGAATGCCCGCAATCCCGGATCTCGGCGTGAGGCGATCGAAATCTCGAAGAAACTTGGCGCCGGGCGCTTCGTGTGGGGTTGGGTCGGGGGTCCCGAGCCTGGCGGTGCCCAGGTCGAGATGTACGACGTTGGAAAAAATGAAATCATCAGGGAACTGTCGATTCGGCCTGGCAGCGACCAGACAGTCTACGTAGTCGCCGCCCGCAATCTGCTCAGCCCTTCCAATCGTCCCGCGTCGGCAGACGGAGGCGATGGGAGAACGCGGTCGTATGCGGCATGGAGCGCCTATGGGCTCGGCCACATTTCGCTGCGCGAATGGAATCTCGCCGCGGCGGAGAGCGCGTTTCGGGCGGCGGTCGCGGCTGATCCAACCTATTCGCCGGCCCGTGTGTGGCTTGCGCAAGTGTTGGATTGGCGCGCTCCTCAATCGTCGAGGGATTGGCGTGAACAGGCCGCGCGCGCGTTAATGGACTCGAGCAAGCTCGCAGCGCGAGAACACTCTATGGCTCTGGGTCTCGGCCAGCTCGGTGACCGTCGGTATCCCGAAGCGTGCGCCAGCTATGCAGTGCTGACCAGAACTGACTCGCTCGATTTCGTCGGGTGGTACGGACTCGCGCAATGCCACTCTCTCGATTCCGTCGTCATCCCCTCAGCAACGAGTCCGTCCGGTTGGGCGTTTCGCAGCCGCTACGCAGATGCAGCCGACGCATACATCCGAGCACTCAGGCTCGAGCCTGAAGCGCACGCTATTATCGCTTTCGACGATCTCAAGTCCCTGCTCCCCATAGCATCGACACAAACTCGACAGGGACAAACCTCCGGCGGGGTGCGGTTCGCCGGTTTCCCGGCGCTGATCCACGACACCGCCGTATTCGTTCCGTATGAGTTGAGCAGGTTTGCAAACCTTCCGGCACGCCAGACCGTTTCGGCGAGAAATGATGCAATACAGCACAACCTCGATTTGCTGCTGGACTTCACGACAGACTGGACCGAGCGTTCTCCTCGCAGCGCATCGGCATTCCAGGCGCTGGCGGACGTACTCGAGGTACGTGGCGAGATTCGAGAGACCAATGCTTCCGGACGGTCGGCGCTGACCGCTGCCCGTCGCGCGCGCGCCCTTGCTGTCAACTCGCATGAACGCCTCAACGCGATGACCAGAGAGGCTTGGCTGCGGTTCAAGCAGGGCGACTTTTCAGGTGCGAGGATACTCACGGACACGCTTATTGCCGCGAACCCGAAACCTGACGTCGACGACGGACGGCAGCTTCTAGGTCTCGCCGCGTTGACAGGAAAAGTCGCAAGAACCGCCGAGCTCGCCGCGCTGACCAACGCGTATACGGCTCCGGGGCTCGAAGTACCGAGCCAGGTGCGGGACGTCGCAGCCGCTTTCTTCGCGCGCGCCGCGCTCGGAGTTTGCGACGCGGCGACTTTTTCGCTCGAACAAAAGCTCGACGACGAAATCGCAGCCAACGTCGCAGAGAATGGGGAGATGGCGCTACGGCAGGCAATCAAGGCGAGGCCAATGACAATGCTGGCCCCCTGCACCGATGCGCAGTCCAGTCTTCGCGTTCGTCCAGCCAAAGGGCGGCTACTCAGGATGCAACAAGCTTACGCGAAACGGGACATGCGATCTCTTGCGTCACTTCTGGACAGCGCCACCCGGGACGCGAAAACCCAGAAGCCGGGCGATGTCTCGCTGGACTTCACCTACCAGATAGCATGGCTGCGCGCCGCAACTGGTGATACGGCGGGGGCTGTGCGACAGCTGGATCTCGCGCTGAGGGCGCTGCCCAGTCTCAGTCCGATGTCGATCCGTGAAGTCGCATCGTCAGCGGCAGCGGGCCGGGCAATGGCACTCAGAGCCGAAATCGCCGCAGCACGCGGCGAGCAACAGGAGAGACAAAAGTGGTCGAGAGCTGTCGCGAATCTATGGATGACGTCGGACGCGGAGATGCAGCCGACTGTCCGAAGGATGCGCGCTATGGCCGCTGAATCCTATGTGAAGTAGTTTCGCGGTGTTCACGCTTTTCAGGGAGCGCTCTATGAGTAGGCCACCCGCTATAGCTGGCAACGCACGGAAATTAGTCGCACTCGGATTCACTGCAATGATGTTCGGATGCACGGGTTCTAGCCGCCTGACACCCGAGAGAATAAAGCTTCCACCGGGCGTGGATAAGGACGCTGGTACGTTCCGAAATAGCATTGCTGGGTTCGCCGTCACGCGCACACACGACCGGCTGCGGCCGGGCGACTGCAAGAAATGCATCGTCATGATTCACATCGATGTGCTGGGTAACACGTCCACCATCGATCCGGGCAATCCGCCGGCAGCGGGAGTGCCGATTGCACATCTCACGAACATGGACACCTCGGATTCCGAAGATTACTACAAGCTTCGACCAGGCCGGTACGCGGAGTACTACGTGTGGGTCGATGATAAGGGCGGAAAGAAATCAAGAGCAACGCTGCTGGAGGTGTCGGGAAACTCGGTGACCGCGAAGGTACAGTGGGACCTGATAATCTGTCACCTGTATCCAGCTCGCTACGTTCCAAAGTCAGACTTTGATTTTTACGAGTACCACCACTCTCCCGACGCATGCAGGCCGAAATACACATCCGTGAAGCCGCCAACCAACTTGGCCGGCTTCTCGGCCGTCGCACCGTTCAGCAAACTCTTCGTTCTTTTCGCGGATATCCTCAGCAACAAAATGTCACCACTTCAGGGAGACTGGATCGAGTGCAGTTCCGGGTGCTGCACATGAGAACGAACCGTTTGGGTACTCGTTGAGCAGACGCATATGTCTTATCGTGAATCCGACGGCAGGCCGGGGATCGGCCCAGGCTCGGATTCACGAGATTCGCGCCGCCTTTGCGAATCGTGGAATCATCGAACTCCAGGAAACGGGTTACGCCGGTGAGGAAGAGAAACTCGCCGACCAGGCGATTCGGCGAGGAGTGGAAACTCTGGTTGCCGTCGGCGGCGACGGCACCTGCGCTCGCATCGGCGCCGCAATTCTTCGTAGCGGAAAATCGTGTAGCCTCGCGGTGGTGCCGTGCGGCACCGGGAACGATTTCGCGAAGAGTCTCGGGGTGTCGGATCTCGCTCCGGACCAGATAGCTGAGCTCGTCGCCCGAGACCAACCGGCGCCCATCGATGTCGGCCGCGTCGACGATAACTTCTTCATCAATAGTTGCGGAATCGGTTTCGTTGCCTCGGTTCTGGAGGCAACGCAGAGCGTGCGCTTCCTGAAAGGCGACGCCGTATACATCTACTCGGCGCTCGCCCAACTATTCTCGTATCGAGGGCTCACGGTTTTCGTGGGGTCCGACACGCCGGCCGCGCCGCAAACGATGTTGATGCTGACGATCTCGAATGGGCGCTTCCTCGGCGGAGCCTTTCGGATCGCGCCCACCGCGTCCGTGATCGATGGTGAGCTGGACGTCGGGTTTGTCGGCGATGTCAGTCTGATCGGTCGTGCACGTATTTTCGCGAGAGCGTTGCGTGGAACCCACCTCGGACTGCCGTCGGTCAAGGCTGAGCGCGCGAAGACCATGACGCTTCGGTTTACCGACCCGCCAATCATGGAACTGGATGGCGAGCTGAGACAAGCACGCTCGTCGACCGTGATGATCGAATGTCTACCGCGCGCCCTGAGCGTGATTGCGGCACCCGGCTATCCTTTATAGACCGCTTCTCGCAACGGGTGTCGGTCAGATCGGCGTCGATCAGATCGGCGGAATGACCAAGACCACCGTGTCGCCCGGCGCGACCGTTATCTCCTGGCTGACAGAGGGACGATTGCCACCAATCGGGTCAGCGATGAAACGAAGTGGAGTGAGGCCGGCGATCAGCATCTTGGGTATGACAAAGTTCGTCTTCCGGTTACCTGCGGCGTTCCCGAGACGCGTGCGCTGCGAGCTACGAGCCGCGTACACGTTCATGTCCAGAAACCCCTGGTTGTCGACCTGCAGGACCGTCGGAGCATTCTGATCGGTGCTGGCGGAGCCGCGTGAGTAGGCGCTGCAAGCAGCAAGGGCGAGGACCACCAGCGGGAGGGCGAACGTTCTGATCTTCATTGCAGAGCCTATGGTGAGAGAGCGGTGCGATCTCAGCTTCGGCGCGGCATAATGCGTTCCAATCACAACAATCGTAGTTTTGGAGCAGGATGCTCAAACCCCTGATAATCGGGATCGCCGGCGGGTCCGGCTCGGGAAAATCGACGG
>JALYZH010000136.1 GCA_030948945.1 Gemmatimonadota bacterium
ATTCGGCGACCAAGAACGCCGGCCCGAAGGGATAACGTCCTCGCAGCGTAGGGCCGTGCACTTCGAGATCCTGCGCGACCCTGTCTGGAATAACATTCGGGTCGACGAGCTGACTCTCGATCTCGTCGACACCGAAGTGTTCCAGCGACTTCGGTACGTTCGACAGCTCGGATGGACGTATCTCGTCTATCCCGGAGCGACGCACTCACGGTTCGAGCACGCGCTCGGCACGCACCATCTCTCGCGACGAACTCTCGCGCTGTTGTGCGAAGCCGAGGACGCATCGATCAGCGAGAACGAGCAGGCTATAGTCCGCTCGGCCGCACTTCTGCACGACGTCGGGCACTACCCGTTCTCGCACGCGCTCGAGGAGATCGGCGCGCTGCACCACGAGGATGTAGCGCGACCGCTCATCACTCAGGGAGCGATCTCATCGCTTCTCAGCACGCGACTCGGCGATGATGCTCCCGGGCGGGTGTTCGATCTCATCCGCGGCCAGAGCAAGAGCCCGCTGCAGGGACTGATCTCCGGCTCGCTCGATCTCGACAAAATCGAATACCTCACGCGTGACGCTTTTATGTGCGGCGTGCCCTACGGCGAGATCGACGTCGACCGGCTCACCAACTCGCTGGTGCTCGTCGATGACCCCGCGACCGGACGAGCCTCCCTCGGAGTGCGGGAAAAAGCGCTTTCCGCTCTCGAGTCGCTGCTCTTCGCGAAGTACCAGATGTATCGCAACGTTTACTGGCACCACGCGGTTCGCAGCGCAACCGCGATGTACAAGCGACTGGTCGAGGACGCGATCGAAGGCGGTGTCGTTGATGGTCAGTCCCTGGCGCGCTACACCGACGAAGGGCTGATGCACCGGCTCGAGAGCGAGAACCCGACTCCGCTTCTCGCAGCCCTCAAGGAGCGGAGGCTTTACAAGAGAGCCGCCGAGTGGCCGGCGGCCGAGCTGAACGACGATCGCATGGAGTGGATTGCTTCCGACCGAAAGCGTGGCACCGACGCGGAGAATCTTCTCGCAAAGGAATTCGGGCTCCTTCCCGGTGAGCTTCTCCTCGACTATCCTGCCAAAACGCAGATGCTGGGGCTCGATATTCCGGTCCTTCGCCGCAGTGGAAAAGTCGAGAGACTGACAGGAGAGGGCTGGATCGGCACGATCAACCTGCCATCGCTTTCAGAGGAGCTATACAAGAGCGCGCGATGGCTGCGCGTGTTTACCGCGAAGCGGACAACGCTCGAGCCAAAAAGAATCCTGCAGGCGCTGGAACGATTGAGCTGAGTGTTCGATATAAAGCGGATGCGTCTTCCCGGATTGCTGCTTATTGCCTCCGTGACAATCGTCGGTGGCTGCACCGTGCCGGTGAGCTCTACTCCTCCGCCATCGACAGCGCGAACGACTTTCGGCACCACCGAATCGCGCATCTTCGAGCTCATTAACTCTGAGCGGACGCGCCGCGGCCTCCCCGCCCTCATGTATAGTCCGGAGCTGGATCGGATGGCCAAAATCCAGGCGCAGAACATGGCGCGCTTCCAGAAAATGGCGCACGTGCTCCCTGACGCACAGCTCCCGACGCTGGGCGATCGCGCCCGATATGTCGGCTACCCGTTCGGGCGGCTGGCCGAGAATGTCGCGCTCGGATACCCCAACGCCGAGACGGTCGTCGCTGGTTGGATGGCATCAAAAGGCCACCGCGGGAACATCCTGGATCGGGATGTGGCGGAAACCGGGATAGGGATCGCCAGATCACCGGCGGGGGCAGTTTACTACTGCCAGGTTTTTGGCCGCCAGCTACGGTCGTTATGACCGCCTCCGTGCAGTCAACTCGGCGAAAAACCGCTATTTCCACAGCGTAACTGACGTTGGCACAACTATTTACGGCGCTGTTCCGGATGAGGTCACTAAATGTGACCTCGGTCACGGTTAAACCGTCCTCCGGACATGAGCCGACTCATAATCGCAGCTTCGCTCCTGCTCGCAATTCCAAGCTCATTCCACGCGCAGCAGGCACAGCTTACCGTAGCGACAAACGACACCGGTCCTGTCTCGGACGCTATCTTCGAGACCAAGGACGCGGCCGCTGTAACGGTTGGCCTGACACCACTGTCAAAGAGCCGGCTTCACAACGCCGAGCGCGAGATCAGGATCTGGTCCTCGAGCTTCGGCAATCCACAGTACCTGGTGGTCATTCGCCAGAACGGTGCGGTTACCAGAGGCCGGCTTCTGCTCTGGTGGGATCAGTACTACGAGATTTCGCCTGCGGCAGCTGACACGCGTGTCGACAACTTCGTGCGGGCGGGGTACGACTGCGGACCGATCTCCAAACGCGATTCGCACTTCGGTGAGGACCGCTGGATCAGCTCAGTCTGCGAGGCAAAGCTGAAAGGCACCCCCGACTGGAATGCGATCCTCGCGGTAGTCGAGGCACACGCCCTTCCCCAGCCCACCTACGGTGTATCCGTCGTCGAGGATCAGAGCGACAACCAGAACTGGGGAATCACCGTCGAGCGGAAGTCTGGAATCAGTTACGGCGTCTCGCACTATCACACCGCCCTGACGTTCGGAACTCCGGAGCCCGGCCGCGG
>JALYZH010000183.1 GCA_030948945.1 Gemmatimonadota bacterium
CGAATCCGAGTGTCATCACCGCTTTGTCCACGCTCGAATGCGCTTCTTCCGAGCAATACACGACCACTTTCGGCAGGTCCGCTCGTCCCGACATCCCGTCCTCTCGTATTCGCAGCTCCGGATGCATCTCTCGCGCGGCAGCGAGAGCGTAGAGCGTATTGGACGAAGCAGTATCTCCAATGACGCCGAGGAATTTGTCAGGGAGTCCGAGCATCTGGCGAAACCAGTCGAGCGTCAATAGCTCCAGCTCGGTTGCGGCGGGGCCCGTTCTCCACAACATCGCGTTTACGTTGAGCGCCGCGGTGAGCGCTTCGCCGAGGACGCCAGCACCGGTCGACGAGTTGGCGAAATAGGCCAGGAAGGCGGGATGGTTCCAGTGCGTCGTCGCGGGGACAATCAGCTTGCGGAAATCGTCGAGAACCGCGTCCATCGACTCACCGCGCGACGGTGGAGAATGCGGGAGCGAGCCGCGTAGATCACCCGGCCGTACGTCAGGCAGCACCGGCCACTGCTCCGGGTTCTCGAGGTAGTCCGCAATCCAGTCGACGACGTCATGACCGTGCCTGCGGAATTCATTCGGCTGCATCGCCACAAATATAGAGTCTCCACTCGCGCCCGACGGTCCGATTCGGCGGCCGTATATTTTCGCGAATGCAACGCAATCCCATCGTCCTCGTCCACGGTTATTCGGACGATGACTCGGTGTTCAAGGTGTGGCAGCGGATACTCGAACAGCGCGGCTACAATGTCGCAATGGTCCACGCGTGCACGTACCGCTCGCTCACCAATGAAGTCACCATCAAGGACATCGCCGAGGGATTTGATCGCGCGCTGAGGATACAGGCGGGGCTGAGCTCCGATGGGCCGTTCGACGCGATCGTGCACTCCACCGGAATGCTTGTCATCCGGGCGTGGCTCACCGCGTACGCCGGCCGACGCGAGCGTCTGAAGCATCTGATCGGCCTGGCGCCAGCTACCTTCGGATCTCCGCTTGCGCACAAGGGTCGCAGCTGGCTCGGTGCACTCTTCAAGGGAAATCGACACCTCGGTCCGGACTTTCTCGAGGCGGGCGACAGAGTTCTCGACGGACTCGAGCTCGCCAGTCGCTTCACCTGGGAGCTCGCCCATCTCGATCTGCTGGGTGATGAGACGTTTTACGGGCCGACGCGACGCACCCCGTACGTTTTCGTTTTCTGCGGCAACGAGAGCTACGGCGGACTGCGGCAACTCGTCAACGAGCCTGGAAGCGACGGCACGGTGAGGTGGGCCGGATGTCCACTAAATACGAGAAAGATCATTCTCGACCTGACTCGCGATCCGTCGGGCGATGGATCGGAGAAGCGGATCTCGGTCGCCGAATGGAAAAACACGGACATTCCGCTGATACCGGTCGACGGCAAGAATCACGGGACGATCCTGTCAGAGCCGGGAGACGAGCTCGCCGACATGGTCGACAGTGCACTGCAGATCACGAGCGCACCGGCGTTCGCGCAGTGGATCGACGACGCGACGAAGCGAACTGAGCGGGCGCGCCAGAAGATCGACGAGTGGCAGCAGTTCGTGGTGAGAGCAGTCGACGAACGAGGCGATCCGGTGCCAGACTACAACATCCAGCTGTTCAGGCGTGGCGGCCCGGGCGCGACGGATAGCGGCATCCACGAGTTCGATCTGGATGTGCACACCTACAAGGGCGATTCCAGCCTGCGATGCTTTCACGTTCGATTGGCAGATCTCGATTACAGAAAGCTTCCCAATCTCTGGGTGCGGGTGATCGCGTCCTCGGGATCACAGCTGGTTGGGTACCACGGCTTCGGCAGCGAGAAAACATTGGGGTCAAATGCGAAAGACGGAAAATGGGATGCTTCGCTCAATCTCTCTTCGCTTGCGGACGACACCGGAATAAAATTCTTCTATCCTTTCACGACTACGCTGATAGAGATCAGGCTCAATCGCGAGCCGCTGCCACTCACGGGGAAAAATGAAGTCTGCTGGTTCTAGCACACTGGGTCGCAGAGCGGTCGCGCACCTGAAGAAGGTCGATCCGGTGATGGCGGAGGTGATCGAGAAAGTCGGTCGCTACAAGGGATGGCCGGCGTCGGGAGGAACGCACTTCGACGCGGTAGCGCGGTCGATCGTTTTCCAGCAGTTGTCCGGGAAGGCCGCTGGCACTATTCACGGTCGCTTTCAGGGATTGTACGGCGGCAGGACGCCATTGCCATCTGAGCTCGCTGCGACGTCGGACGAACAGCTTCGCTCGATCGGACTGTCGCGCCAGAAGTCCGCCTACCTCAAGGATCTCGGCGCCCGGGTGACGTCCGGGGAGCTTCCGATCGAGACGCTCCATGAGCTGACGGACGATGAGATCATCGCGGCGCTGACACAGGTAAAGGGGATCGGAAGATGGACCGCGCAGATGTTTATGATGTTTCGTCTGGGCAGGCCCGACGTCCTGCCCGATCTCGATCTCGGGATTCAGAAGGGAATTCAGCGCGCGTACAGGTTGAGAAAGCTGCCGACTCCGGAGCGGGTGCTGAAGATCGGAGCCAAGTGGGCGCCGTACCGCACCTTTGCGTCCTGGTATCTCTGGCGCTCCCTCGACATGCCGGCTGTGCCGCGGTCATCTGGCTGAGGCCACGCCCAATCGAGTTCCATCCACGCAATCGCACGAACCCTGCATAGCTAGTTACTGTACGATATGAGCACCGCACAGGCACAGCTCCAACCATCCCACGTCGTCTACGATGACTGGGCAGCATCACGTTGTCGCGAGGTGCTGACCGCGATATTCGGCGAGCCGGAGCTGCGGCCGTTCGACGTGAAATTGTGGGACGGCACCGTCGACCACGGCGCGAACCCGGTGGCACCGTTCACGCTCGTTCTCAACCGTCCCGCCTCGCTCCGTCGGATGCTCTTTCCGCCGAACGAGCTGTCGATCGTGGAATCGTACATCGGCGGCGACGTGGATATCGAGGGGAGCATGGAAGCCGCATCCAATCTTGGCGAGGCCATTGGCGGGCGACTTCGCTCGCCACTCGCGATCGCGAAGCTGGTACGACTGATGATCGGCCTTCCGGGTCAGGCGGAGGACGATCTCGCCGACACGCGCTTCCCGGACCAGGCGCGCAAGCTCGGACCAAGACACACTCCGGTGCGCGATGCCGCTGCGATTCAGTTCCACTATGATGTCGGCAACAGCTTTTACAAGCTCTGGCTCGACCAGCGTATGGTCTATTCGTGCGCCTACTTCCGTTCGGCTGACGACACTCTGGATGCTGCGCAGGAAGCCAAGCTCGATATTATCTGCCGCAAGCTCCGCCTCAAACCGGGGGAGCGCCTGCTCGACATCGGTTGCGGGTGGGGCGGACTGATAATGCACGCAGCGGAGCACTACGGAGTCGATGCCACGGGCATCACGCTGAGCGAGAACCAGGCGGCGCTCGCGCGCGAGCGAATCGACAACGCCGGGCTTGGGGACCGCTGCAGAGTGGCGATCCGCGATTATCGCACGCTCAAGGAAGGTGACGCTTACGACAAGATCGCGAGCATCGGGATGGTCGAGCACGTGGGTCTCACTCATCTGCCGGTGTACTTCTCGTCGGCATACCGCGCGCTCAAGCCGGGTGGCCTGTTCCTCAATCACGGCATCGTCAGCCTCGGCGAGGCGCGTCCGCGGTCGGTAGGGGAGAGAGTCTTCCGAAAATTCTGGAGAGCGGACGCTTTCATCGACAAATACGTCTTTCCGGATGGGAAGCTCACGGCCACGAGCGATGTCATCGCCACGGCCGAAGGGGCAGGATTCGAAGTGCGCGACGTGGAGAGCCTGCGAGAGCACTACGCGATGACGCTTCGTCACTGGGTGCGCACTCTGGAAGAGAAGGCCGACGATGCTACCGCACTTGTCGGCGAGCGCACTTTCCGGGTGTGGCGTCTGTACATGTCGGCGTCGGCGAACGCGTTCACGAACGCGGCGATCAATGTTCTTCAGACATTGCTGGCGAAGCCCGATGCGCGAGGCCATTCGAACATTCCGCTCACCCGCGACGACCTCTACCACGAGGGCTGAATCATCGCCCCTCTCCTTGTGGTAGATTGAGGAAATACAATCTGGTTTGGAGAGCAGTATGGCCGTCAAAGTCGTCATCAAGCCCGACCGCAGATACTACCAGGATCGGGACGGAGCTTTTCGTCCGATCGAGAACCTGAGCATCACTGCTTCGACGCCAGCTTATCCCGCCGTACTGCACAAGACTCGTCGCACGATGATCCTTGCCGATGATCGGTCGCATGCCGTGGTCGCGCTCGACAGGGAGCTCGTCG
>JALYZH010000213.1 GCA_030948945.1 Gemmatimonadota bacterium
AGCAGATCGACGAAGTTGAACACGAACGCGCTCACGCCTTCGGGTCCTATGGCAGTGCCAAGATGTCGCTCCAACTCGTCGGAGTTCACCGCGGTGGAGATTTTCTGATAGCGAACTGGCGTCTTGCCGCACAGCTCCTCCAGATGCGACTCCAGCAGCTCACGCTCATGAGCGTTGAGTGACTCGTCCTCGCGATCCGCGTTGCCCCACCAGTCGGGAAGCCGCGCCGCGATCTCGCCCGGAAACAATCCGCTGAAGAGCGAGTTCCGCGAATATGGAGTCGCCGTTGGAAGCACCGCGTAGTAATGCGTCGTCTCGACGTCGAAGAACGGGGCGAGCAGCGGTTCCAGCACGCGCCACTGATCGAGACGCAGGCAGTCCACCACGATGAACACCGCTGCCTTGTCACGCTCGAGAATCGGCAGCAGGAACTCGGCAACGATGTCGATGGAGAGCGGAGGACGGTTTCCCTCGAGATTCTTCAGCCAGGCGGGGTAATTGTCTTTGATATACAGCGCGAACTCGCGGTGCATGTCCGGATAAAGACCCTGCAGCGACTCGTAGAGTCCCATCTCGCCGGCGGCTGCAAGATCCACATCCCAGCGCATAAGCTCGTCGTAGCGATCGATCCAGCCACGCCAATCGAGGTTGCGATCGCGCTCCAGCTCGATGGCGCGAAATCTCTCGACGAAACTGCGCGCGATCGCCTGCTGCCGGATGCGCGGACCTTCGAGGATGCGCGTTACGACGGTCAGCACCTGCCGCGGATTGATCGGCTTGACGAGATAGTCGCGGACGTTGACACCGATCGCTTCCTTGAGCGTCGAGTCCTCCTCGCTCTTTGTCACCATCACGACTGGCAAGGTCGGAGCGATCTCGCGCACGTCTCGATAGACTTCGAGCCCGCGCTTGCCCGGCATCTGCTCGTCGAGGAGCAGGATGTCGAACGGCCGGCGCCTCAGGAGCTCGACCGCGTCGTCGGCGTTGGATGCCCACTCTACGGTATAGCCCTTGGAGCGCAGAAAAATGCGATGAGGCTCGAGAAGCTCGCCTTCATCGTCGACCCACAGTATCGATTTTGGGGGGTTTAACACCGGCACAGCCATGAGTCGGAATGTAGCCGCGGGCCAAGTCCCTGCCTAGATTCGGAGAGTGATCGGCCAGCTGCCTCGTTACACTCTCGCCACGCCCGCATTCAGGTTCCGAGCGCTCACCGCGCTGGCGGGCCGGGCATCGCTGGGTGGAGACCGCGAGACGCTCGTAGCCTGCGTCCAGCTGGGGCGGCTGTGCGCGGGGATCCTCCCTCCTTATGAGTTGTCCCGCGACTTGGCGCTGGAGCGGACCGAGAACACCAAGCAGTGGCTATCGTCGCTGGCGATTCCGAGCGGAATCAGGTCGACGGCGTTCGGCATCTTCGGCGCGCTGAACGGGTTCGATCGGGCGCGCTGCGCGATCGCTTTTGTGGACCTTGTCAAAGCCGCTTCCGGACAGTTAGATGAGGCAGCACGCGCGGAGCTGAACGCGCTGGTGCAGGAGCTGTCCGCGTCGCCGACGGCGGGACACGTGCGACACACAGTGACACAATTACCCTCGAGCTGATCATGGCCGGCCATAGCAAATGGAAGCAGATCAAGCACTACAAGGCCGCGACCGACGCAAAGCGCGGGGCGCAGTTCACGAAGCTGATTCGCGAGATCACGATGGCCGCCAAGCTGGCCGGGGGCGATCCCGCGCATAACCCGCGGCTGCGCACGGCGATCGAGGCGGCCAAGGCCAAGTCGATGCCGAAGGAGAACATCGATCGCGCGATCAAGAAAGGGACGGGTGAGCTCGAGGGCATTCACTACGAAGAGGTGACGTACGAAGGCTACGGGCCGGGCGGCGTCGCAATCCTGATTTCGGCATTGAGCGACAATCCCACGCGCACGGTCGCCGAAATCCGGCACAAGCTCACGCGACTGGGCGGCAACCTCGGGCCGCCGCACTCGGTGTCGTACCTGTTCGATCGAAAGGGGCAGATCTACATCGAAGCCGCCAAATACGAGGAGGACGCGGTGCTCGAAGTCGCGCTCAATGGCGGCGCCGAGGATTTCCAGGCGGAGGGCGAGCAGTACATTGTGACGACCGATCCGCATTCGGTGCACCTCGTCGAAGACGCTATCAAGAAAGGTGGAATCGAGATCGTCGAGTCGGAGGTCGCTTTCATTCCGAAATCGACCGTGCACGTCGAGGGCAAGAACGCGGAATCGCTGATCAAGCTGCTCGAGGAGCTCGAGGACCTGGACGATGTGCAGAAAGTCTCGGCGAATTTCGACATGGACATAGAGCAGATGTCCGGTGCGTGAGTCCACACCCGTAGTCGTGCTCGGGATCGATCCCGGCACCGCCGTCACGGGCTACGGGATAGTTCGCAAGGAAGGCCGCAATCCGCTCGCGTTGGTGGAGTGCGGCGTGATACGGACGAAGCCGCGAGACGCGCTGCCCCAGAGGCTGGCGGAAATCCACGAGGGTGTGCTCGAGCTCATTCGCCGGCACAAGCCGACCGTGCTCTCGATCGAAGACATCTTCTACGCCCGCAATGTCCGCACTACCGTCGTACTCGGCCACGCGCGCGGAGTGATTCTGCTCGCCGCGGCGCACGCGGGCATCGAGATCCACGAATATCCGCCGTCGGAGATCAAGAAAGCAGTCGCCGGAACGGGCGCGGCGACAAAGCTCCAGGTTCAGTTCATGGTGATGCGGTTGTTGAGGCTCAAGTCGGCGCCGCAGCCGACCGATGCAGCGGATGGAGTCGCCGCTGCGCTGGCGTTCGCGCTCGCGCCCGATCTGCCGAAGATCGAAGCGCTGCGCCGGCGCGATTACATCATTCCGACAGGTTGAATCGTTGATCGCATTGGTCGAGGGGAAGCTGGTCGCGAAGGATCTCGACTCGCTCGAGGTAATGACGAGTGGGGGCGTCGGTTACGAGCTGACGATCCCACTCAGCGTTTACGAGACGCTACCGCGCATCGGCGAAGATGTTACGCTGCACACGTCGCTGGTGGTGAAGGAAGATTCCTGGCAGCTGTTCGGGTTCGTGAGCGTGTTCGAGAAGCGGCTGTTCGAGAAGCTGCTCACGGCGAACGGTATCGGTCCCTCGCTCGCGATCGGGATGCTGTCCGCGCTGTCCGCAACCCGACTGATTCGGGCGATCAGGGAGAAGGATGTTCCAACGCTCCAAAGTGTTCCACGTGTTGGGAGAAAAAAGGCCGAGCGCCTCATACTCGATCTCGGTGACAAGCTCGACGGACTCGGCGAGGCCACCGGAACCACTGCGGCACCGGCGAGCGCGGCGGCCGACGATGCGCTGCGCGCGCTAGTGTCGCTTGGCTACTCCAGCGCCGACGCCGATCGGGGCGTTCGCGCCGCGCTTGATGCTGGCGGAGGCGGCAAGTCCGCAGCAGAATTGGTCAGGGCAGCACTCGCAAAACTGGGAGGTCGCTAATGACTATTAAACTTCTCTATCTGGTTGGAGTCGCGGCCATTCTCGGCTGCGCCTCCACCAGCAATCCATCCGACACGCCAGTGGCGCGCAGCAACCCCAAGGTGATCACTGCCGAGGAGATCGCTGCCAGTCACGCCGACGCCGCTACTGCGTACGACGCGATAGCCCGGCTGCGTCCGAACTGGTTGGCCTCGCA
>JALYZH010000080.1 GCA_030948945.1 Gemmatimonadota bacterium
GGGCAGTAACGGTCGGCATGTAGAGTCCAGCGCCGCCGATCAGGTACGGCGAAACGCCGATGCTCGGCAGGCCCCATACAACGTTGCCCGTGGCGCTCATGACGTGGAGCTTGGCGCCGCCAGCGGCTTTTGAGCCGAACGCGTTATACGCGCCATCGACACGAAGGCCAACTGGGATGAACGGCAGGTTGATACCCAGGGCGACGGTACCGTTGTAGCCGGTGTTGTTGCCCTTGGACAGGTCGCTCATTGGGAGCGAGCCACCGCCAGCAACACCGAGCTGGAAGGGCTTCAAGGCGCCGAGCTGCGCGTGCGAAACGCGCGGGGCGGCGACGAGTGCGATCGCGGCGATCGCGAGGTACAGTGTACGCTTCAAAGCTTCTCCTTGTTCGAGAGTGCGCCCGCATTCGACTCAGAAAGCGATCTCGCCGGGCGCTTGTTCTGGTGACGCAAGGGTGCTTTGCCCTTTGCCGCACCCTTAAGGTGCTGCAGAGAAGCGCTGACGGCCCTCGCCGACAAAAAGACGAGCCGGCCGCCGGCCAGTAACGAATGTGATCGGTGGTCTGTCCCCAGGCGATGGATACGCCTGTGATCCCGGGCCGACCTGGTCGTCAGAGAGCTGCAACGAGGCCAACCCCAACAGGACGGCGAATCCATCATTCCAAACCAACCATGATGAGAACACTTCTAGCTTTCGCTGCTGCCGCAATGGTGTGCGCTACATTGCCCGCGCAGGCTCAGCGTTCCCAGCACACCTCAACTCCGATAGAGCTCGGAATCGATGGTGGAGTCAGCTTCGGACTCGATGCCCCTCGGGCAACGGTCGTCAGTCTTCCGATTCAGGATTTCCGAATCGGATTCCTCGTGACCGACAACCTCGCTATCGAGCCTCGCTTCAACCTCAACTCGGTTCATTTCACCGGCGCGACGGCGACGGCCTACAACGTCGAGCTCGGAATCGTCTACCAGCCAGCTGGAGACCGGGTCGGGAAGGGACTCTATGGGCGCCCGTTTATCGGTGTAAACGGGGATCATGTGACGGGACAGCCAAGCACCAGCAATGGGTACCTGGGACTTGGGCTCGGTCTGAAGATTCCGTTCACCGACCGTCGGCTGGCGACGCGCATGGAAGCGAACTACGCGCACGGCTTCAGCAACGGCGGTGGGAATCTGATCGGTCTTCTGGTGGGACTGTCGTTCTTCACGAGGTAAATGGTCGTGCCCCGCTAGGAGCGGGGCGCCGCAATTAGGATGCATCACGAGGAAATCCCGCATTGCTGCGAGCAATAGCGGGATTTCTCATTCCCCGGAATGCTTGGTTGACGCGGTGCCCCGGATGACTTATTTCTCGGCGCCCCAGCATGCTCTTCGTAAACCACCCGTAACGAGGATACAATGCACAAGCACCTCCAGATCGCAGCGCTGGCCGTCACGCTTTGCGCGTCGCCAGCCCTCGCCCAGCAGGGATCACCGAACACCACTCCGGGCACAGTCACCAGAGTTGTCCTGATCCGCGTCAAGCCCGGACACGGGGACCAGTTCTGGGCGGACATGCGCCAGCACCTGAAACCGATTTACGACGAGGAAAAGCGTCAGGGAATTCTTACGAATTACACTGTCGGGACGAAGTCAACGCTGGACAATCCCGATGATTGGGGCGTCGTTCTGACTCTGAGCTATCCCAACTGGGCTGCCTTGGACAATCTGGGGCCCCGCACCGACCCGATCACTTTGGCGCACTATGGCTCTGCGGCCAATCGGACCGCCGCCGGGAACGCGCGCATAGAACACGGCACGGTCGTATCGAGTTTTCTGGTGAGAGATCAGGCGGTCAATCCCTGGAAGTAGCAATCTCCCGGAGCGAGAGGAGCGCATCGCGATTTGGTGCGCTCCTCTTGTTGTCCTCGTGCCGGTCGTGCCAGGCTGACTTGAGCATTGCGCCAAGCCGATAGGTCGCCTCGGCGTGGCTGAGGCGAACTTCGATCAGACTCGCAAGGCTGTCGTGGTGAATGATCCTGGCGAGAGAGTCGGGACTGAGTCGCACGGTTATGGTGCGGTCATCGTGAGCACCACCGAGGAGGCGCTGCCGTCTTCCTGTCCCGCGGAATGATTCGACGCGCCACTACGGAAAAACACAGTCGCGGCGCTGGGCTCGCTGGACAGCGCGCCCGACGCATCGGCTGCGCGCGACAGCAACGCGCTTCCGATTAGAACTGCCAGTAATGTGGAGCGGAGCTTGTCCATCTACAGAGCCTCCAGGCACCGCGAGCATAGCTCGGCGATAGTCTGATTCTTGGGTGAGGCACAATATGTACCTCGCTCTGTGACGGCTTTATGACGCGACTATGACGAATTTCTCATAATCGCGCTTTGTTTGTAAACCGCTCTCTACGAAGGGGTTAGCGACTCCAATACGAAGCCGACTCCTCGCCGGGTCGCGATCACGGCGGAGGACCCGGCCTTGTCCAGCTTCTTTCGCAGCCGCGCAACGTGGGCATCGATCACGTTGGAGCTCGGGTCGAAATGCATGTCCCACACTTTGTCGTGCAGCTCACTTCGGGAGACTGTTTCACCGGTGCGCAGCATCAGGTGCTCGAGCAGCTTCAGCTCCATCGATGTCAGATTGACATCCACAGTGCCACAGCTCACTCGGCGTGTCAGTCGATTCAACGTCAGATTCCCAGCACTGACCTGCTCCGATACGCGCGTGCCCGAGCCTCGCCGCACGAGTGTTCGAACGCGGGCCCTCAGCTCTTCGTTCGAGATCGGCTTCACCACATAATCGTCGGCACCGGCGTCCAAACCGCGAACGATCGTTTCGGTATCGCTGAGCCCGGAGTAGAGCAGCACGGGCGTTCGACGACCATTTCGACGCAACTCCTGGAGGATCTCGAAGCCGTGCCGGTCCCCAAGCTGAAGGTCGAGGATTATGCCATCGTACTCGTTCACCAGCGCCAGGGTCCGCGCCTCTTCGCCCGTCGACGCGATGTCGATGGCGTAAGATTCGTCGCGCAGTACGCGCGCTATCAAATTCAGGATCGCGCGGTCATCGTCGA
>JALYZH010000255.1 GCA_030948945.1 Gemmatimonadota bacterium
TCCTCGGCTATGAGCTGGCGGAGAAATTCGCCGCGCACGCGAAGCAGTTTGGCGCCGAGTTCTTCGAGACCACCAGCGTCATCTCGGTGACGAAGATGCCCGACGGCTACTTCCACACCGAAACAGAAAACGGGACGATTTTCCGCTCACCGGCGGCCATCGTGACCGCCGGCGGAACCCCGATCAAGCTCGGAATTCAGGGGGAGCTGGAGTACGCGGGGAAGGGAGTGTCGTACTGCGCAATTTGCGACGCCGCATTCTTCAAGCAGCAGGTCGTCGCGGTGGTAGGGGGCGGGGATGCTGCCGTCGAGGAAGCTGATTTTCTCACGCGGTACGCGAGCAAGGTCTACCTCATTCATCGACGCCACGAATTCCGCGCGTCCAAGATTCTGCAGCAGCACGTCTTCGACAATCCCAAGATCGAGGTGATCTGGGACACAGTGGCGGAAAAAGTCGAAGGCGATCCGCAAACGGGTATGACGGGACTGCGAATCCACAATCTCGTGACACAGGAGCGGAAACTCCTGGACGCGACGGGGCTGTTCGTGTTCGTTGGATTCCGGCCGAATACTGGCGTCATCGCCGGCCATTTCGACCACGACATCATGGGTTACGTGGTGACGGACACCGCGATGATGACCTCGATTCCGGGGTTGTTCGTGGCCGGCGATCTAAGGGCGCAGTTGACGCGACAGGTGACTACCGCTTCAGGTGATGCGACGACCGCGGCGATAGCGGCCGACAAGTACATCACGCGGTTCAAGGAGATGGAGCGCTCGACATCCACCGAAAACGCTACACGTGAGGCTCTGGCGAGCTCGCACGTCAGTGCCGGAGGGTACACCTGATGCCCCCGAGAATGAGCACCGTCGGGACGCCATAGCGGTGGACGTCCTGACTTTCACCGTCGGCGCATTCCAGGAGAATTCATACCTGGTTGTCGACGATCGCACCTATCGAGCCGTGATGGTCGATCCCGGCGGTGAAGGCGACAGGCTGGTAGACGCGATCGACCACTCGGCAGCAAAGCTCGAGGCGATCTGGATCACGCATGCTCACGTCGATCACGTGGGAGCAATCGCGGCGATCAAGCGGCGGTGGGACGTCCCGGTGTATCTGCATCCGCTCGACCGCCGGCTTTACGAAGCCGCGTCGCGACAGGCTGAAGTTTACGGAATCCTGTTCGAGGAGCCGCCTCCGCCAGATCGAGAATTCACCGACGGCCAGGTTCTCAAGTTGGGCGAGCTCGAGATGGAGGTGATGCACGCGCCGGGACACTCTCCCGGTCATGTCGTGATTCACGGTGCCGGCATCGCTCTGGTCGGGGACTGTCTCTTTGCCGGATCGATTGGAAGAACGGACTTGCCGTTCTCGAACCCGCCGCAGCTCGCGGCGTCGCTGGAAAAAATCTCATCTCTCGCGCCGGAGACGGTGGTCTATCCAGGCCACGGGATGGAGACGACGATTGCCGAGGAGCGATTGTCGAACCCCTTCCTCAATGGCACAGCCCGCATCGTCGGGCGTTAACACAGAAAACCATGAGCGAAAAGACACGAACCGAAAAGGATCCGCTTGGAGCTCTCGAGGTTCCAGCAGACGCACTGTACGGCGTACAGACGCTCCGCGCCGTGCAGAACTTTCCCATCAGCGGGATGCGTCCGCTGCCGGCGTTCATCGAGGCGACCGTACATATCAAGCGCGCCGCAGCGCTCACTCACAAGGAGACGGGCCGGCTGGAGCCGCGTTTAGCGGATGCAATCGTAAAGGCCGCCGACGAAGTGCTCGCAGGGAAGCACCGCGATCAATTCGTGGTCGATGTCTATCAAGCGGGCGCGGGCACGTCGCACAACATGAATTGCAACGAAGTGCTCGCCAATCGCGCCAATGAGATACTGGGAGGAAAGCGGGGCACCTATACGCCGATTCATCCGAACGATCACGTCAACATGGCGCAGTCGACTAACGACGTGATCCCGACCGCGATTCGACTGGGCTGTCTCATGGAGCTGAGCGGATTCGAGGACACGTTCGGAGATCTGATCAAGGCGTTCGAGAAGAAGGGGAAGGCCTTCGACAAGGTGCTCAAGTCGGGGCGGACGCATCTTCAGGACGCGATGCCAATACGGCTCGGGCAGGAGCTGAACGCGTACGCCGGCTCATTGCGTCGAGGGCTCAAGCGCGTGATCGAAGCAGCCGATTATCTGCGTGATCTCGGAATCGGTGGCAGCGCGGTCGGAACCGGAGTGAACGTGGAGCCGAACTATCCCAAGCTCATGGTCAAGCACCTGCGTGAGGCCACGAAGCTGAAACTGCGCGAGGGAGAGGATCGCATTCAGCTGATGCAAAGCATGGGTGATGTGGCGGGATTCAGCGCACAGATAAAGGTGCTGGCGCTCGACCTGAGCAAGATTGCGAGCGATCTGCGTCTGCTGGCAAGCGGTCCGCGAACAGGTCTGGACGAGATCCGCCTCCCAGCGGTGCAGCCCGGCTCGTCGATCATGCCCGGTAAGGTCAACCCGTCGATCCCGGAGATGGTAAACCAGGTGTGCTTTCAGGTACTAGGCAACGACGCCTGCGTGAGCGTAGCGGCCGAGCATGGACAATTGGAGTTGAACGTCATGATGCCTGTGATCGCGCACAATGTTCTGTTCTCGATGATGATTCTGCGCAACAGTGCGCGTGTCTTCGCGGAGAAGACCGTTAACGGGATGGAGGCGAACGAGGAGCAGTGCGAGTATTGGCTCGAGCGCTCCGCCGCACTTGCGACCGCCCTCGCGCCGCAGATCGGGTACGCCCGGGCCGCGGAGATCAGCAAGCAGTCAGTGAAGGAAAACGTTCTGATCCGCGACCTGGTGAAGCGGGAGAAAGTCCTGCTGGAGAAAGAGATTGACGACGTACTCGATCTTCGAAAAATGACGGAGATAGGGGTTCCGGGCGGGAAGCACGGTGGGGTGGTTGGGGGGTAACCGCAACTGAACGGGTGCGAGTTATCAGTGGCGTAGATGCCCAGTGATCAGTTCACTACGCCCAGACTTCCCAACGTAGTCTTTAAGGCACGGGCCTTTGCCTCTAATCTGAATGGCGCCGGAAACGTCCCGACGTTGTGAACTATCAACTCGCAACTGTGCCACTGACGTCTGGCACCCGTTCCGTTGTGGTTGTACGCGGCCCTTGTCTGATTCGTCCCGAATCCCTATCCTGAGTACATGCGGATAACGACCTGGGCGGAGTACGGCGTCATTTGCGCGCTCAACCTCGCCAAACGGACCGAGCTCGGACCGGTTAACGGTCGCGAGATCGCGCGGCAGGAACGACTTCCGGCTGACTACGTCGAGCAGATACTGCTGAGGCTGCGCCGAGCGGGGGTAATCACCAGCACTCGTGGCGCCCGCGGTGGGTATGTCCTCGCTAGACCCGCCACTGAGATCTCGATCCGCGATGTGATCCACGCTTCGGAGCTCGAGACGTTCGACCTGCATTGCGTCAGTCATCCCGTCGAAGAAGAGCGCTGCTCCGCTTCGCACAGCTGCAGCATCAGGCCGGTGTGGGTGATGCTGCAAGGGAAGATCGACGAAGTCCTGCAGGGCGTGAGTCTCGCCGATTTGCTGCACGACGAGCCGACTGTGCGTGAGCGAGTTGGGCTTGTCCGATCGAGTCCGGTCGGTTCGGAAAAAACGGGCTTGCCCATTCTCGAGACGGTTTAGATCACGCCGACCGACGCAGAAACGGCGCGCCTGGCTCAGCAGACGCGCCGTTCTTTTTTATGTGCCGAAGGGGGGACTCGAACCCCCACGAGCTTGCGCCCACTGGCTCCTGAAGCCAGCGCGTCTACCAGTTCCACCACTTCGGC
>JALYZH010000266.1 GCA_030948945.1 Gemmatimonadota bacterium
CGTCGCCGAAAGCTGCACGGGCGGAATGCTTGGTGAGAGACTGACCAGCATTCCTGGTTCGAGCGATGTGTTTCTGGGCGGGATCATCGCCTATCACAACGACGTCAAGCGCAATGCGCTCGGTGTCTGCGCCGAGGACATCGATCGATACGGCGCCGTCAGCGAGCAGGTTGCTCTACAAATGGCAGCTGGAGTTCGAGAGCGGATGAAGGCGCAGGTCGCCGTGTCGATCACCGGCATCGCTGGTCCGGGCGGAGGAACTGCGGAAAAACCTGTCGGACTGGTATGGGTTGCGGTACACCACGCGGATGGACACGCCCGACGCTTTCATGTTCCTGGCGACCGAAACGAGATCCGGCAGCGTGCGACGCAGGCCGCGTTAGAGATGGTGCGCCGCGCTCTTTCAAATGGTTAAGTTTCCCCCATGAGACACTCGAAGAAGAAGTCTGACGACACGCGGCTTCCCGGGCAGGATTTGATGGGCTCGGAGGACGATTTCGCCCCGGGCGCCGACGGCGCGGCAGCGAGTGGTGCGGCATTCGAAGGCACTGGTGCGCCCGATCCGGGTGCGGGTGGCGCAGATACGTCGGCAGCACAGCAGGCACCGCCGGGCAGCGACGATTTGGCGACCGAGCGTGACAGGTACCTGCGTCTCGCCGCCGAGTACGACAACTATCGGAAGCGTTCGGCGAGGGAGCGCCAGGAGGCTGGTGCGCGTGCGCAGGCGGATCTCGTCAGGCAGTTGATCGAAGCGCTCGACGATGTTGCGCGCTTTGCCCACGTCGATCCGGCGAGTACTGATGCCGGAACGTTGGTTCAGGGTGTCGACATGGTTGAAAAGAAATTGCTCAAAGCTCTTGGCGGAGCCGGCCTCGAGGTCATCAATCCGCTCGGAGAGACATTCGATCCAGCGCTCCACGAAGCGGTCGCGACAGAGCCGACTGCGGCGCGCGAGGACGATCACGTTGTATCGCGCGTGTATCAGCCCGGATACCTATTCAACTCGCAGCTGCTGCGGCCCGCCCGCGTAGTAGTGAAGCAGTGGAACGGCTGATCGCCGTCTCACACGCTCACTAAATGGCGCAGACCAAAGATTTCTACTCGGTGCTGGGCGTAAGCTCGACGGCTACCCAGGACGAGATCAAGAAAGCCTACCGAAAGCTCGCCAAGAAATTTCACCCCGACGCCAATGCAAGTGACGCGAAGGCTGCCGACCGCTTCAAGGAAATCTCGGAGGCGAACAACGTCCTGAGCGATCCGAGAAAACGGAAGC
The DNA here is from genome assembly GCA_030948945.1 of Gemmatimonadota bacterium. The sequence continues at coordinate 1,274 of JALYZH010000266.1, forward strand.
AGTACGACGAGATGCGCCGTCTCGGCGCCTTCGACGGCGGATTTGGCGGGTACGGTGGCGGTAGATCGCGGTCCGGGAGTGCAGGCGGTTTCGGCGGCGGCGCGAGAGGCGCGGGCGGACAAACCATCAACTTCCAGGATTTCGACATCGGTGGGCTTGGTGGCCTGGGCGATCTGTTCAGCTCGATGTTCGGCGGCGGAGAGACGCGGCAAGCTTCGCGGCCGCGCGGACCGGAGAGGGGACAGACTGTCGAAGCCACTCTCGATATTCCGTTTCGCACGGCCGCAAAGGGCGGAAAGGTCCCGATCGAGCTCGAGGTGAGCGAGGAGTGTCCTACCTGTCACGGTAGTGGCGCCGCGCCGGGAGCTCAGCTTACGACCTGCCCGGAATGCAACGGCCGCGGCGTGATCTCATTTGGTCAGGGAGGCTTCGCCGTCAACCGGACCTGTCCGGTGTGCCTCGGCAAAGGACAGGTCCCTACCGAGCCCTGCCCGACGTGTCATGGAAGCGGCGAGCTCCGGGTGAAGCGCAAAGTGTTGATCACGGTCCCACCGGGCGTGGACACGGGATCGAAAATCCGGCTCAAGGGTCAGGGCGGAAAGGGCAACAGTAACGGACCACCCGGCGACTTGGTTATCACGTTCAACGTGCTGCCGGACAAGTTCTATCGCCGGGATGGCCTCGACGTGATCGCGACTGTTCCACTCAACATCGCGCAGGCGACACTCGGCACAAAGATCAGCGTGCGCACTCTCGATGGAAAAAAGGTTGCGATCAAGATCCCCCTTGGCACGCCTTCGGGAAAGCGCTTCAGGGTGCGAGGTCAGGGAATTCAGAAGGGCGACAAGAAGGGTGATCTGATCGTAGAGGTCTCCATCGCCGTGCCGGAGAAGTTGTCCGAAGAGCAGGAGCGAATGATGAAGGAGTTCGCGAACGCGGGCGGAATGAAGTACTAGCATTCGCATCCGCGAGAACGCCGATGAGCGACACGGCCAAAATCATCACAGTCTGGCGCAAGCAGCCCGATGGCTCATGGAAAGTCATTCGCGCAATCTGGAACTCGAACCTCTCCCCCAAGTGATATGCTCCCTCCGTTGTACCGCGCATGACTGAGATTCTCTCCACCAGTAGCCAGACGCGGAAGCACGCACTCGCGTTCATTGCGGTCACTCTGTTGCTGGACACAATCGGATTCGGGCTCATCATGCCCGTGTACCCACGCCTGCTCGTCGAGCTGACGGGTCAGAGCCTCAGTCGCGCGGCAGTTTACGGCGGCTGGCTGGGATTCGTGTTCGCGGCGATGCAGTTCGTCTGCGCACCCATCCTCGGCAACTTGTCAGATCGTTACGGCAGGCGACGTGTCCTGCTGTTCGCCATCGGTGCTCTCGGCATCGATTACATCATCATGGGTTTTGCGCCAACGCTCGAATGGCTGTTCATTGGCCGGGCGATCGCTGGCGCGGCGGGCGCTTCATTCACGCCCGCTTACGCTTATGTGGCAGACATCAGCCCGCCGGAGAAACGCGCGCAGAACTTTGGCGTCGTCAGCGCAGCTTTCGGCATCGGGTTCATAATCGGACCGGCGATCGGCGGGCTGCTGGGCACGCTTGGTCCACGGGCACCGTTTTTTGCTGCTGCGATGCTCAGTCTCCTCAACTTCTGTTACGGGTTTTTCGTCCTACCAGAGTCTCTTCCTGAGGAAAGACGGCGCCCGTTCGAGTGGCGTCGAGCCAATCCCGCTGGGACCCTGAGCCAGATGCGGAAGCATCCCGTCGTGCTGGGGCTTCTATGCGCGCTGTTCCTCTGGGGACTCGGCAATCAGGTAATGCCAACTACGTGGGCCTTCTATACCAAGCTCCGGTTCGGCTGGTCCGAAGCGATGATCGGAGCCTCTTTCGCGGCGGTTGGAGTGGTCATGGCGTCGAGTCAGGCGATCGTCATGCGCCTCGTCGTTCCACGGCTGGGCGAGCGCCGCTCGGCACTCATCGGAATCATTTCGGGAACGGCGGGCTACGCGGGGTTCGGACTCGCGACGGCCGGCTGGATGATGTTCGCATGGCTGGCGAGCTGGTTCTTCGCCGCGATCGTCATGCCCACGACTGTCGCGCTCATGTCGCACCGCATTGCTGCGAACGCACAAGGAGAGCTCCAGGGCGCGGTCGCGAGCCTGTTCTCGCTGAGCGCGATCATCGGACCGCCGATAATGACGCAGTTGTTCGCCCATTTCACCGCGCCAGAATCAACCGTTCACGTTCCGGGGGCTGCCTTTCTCGCGGCGGCTATTCTTGCGCTCGGCTGTCTGGTGATGTTCTGGTCGTCGACGCGAGAGGCCGCAGGTGAGACCAACGCGGCAACGGGCGATCCAGGACTTACAGCCGCTTGATCCAGATCACCACGGGATTTGCAGCGATCGATAGTAGTTGACGCCCAGGTAATGCCAGCGCGGCGCCTGGGCCGCGAGCCTCGAGCGAAAGCTTTGCCAATCCCGGGACAGTTGCGGCGTCCACGCCACCTCGGCGATCGCGGGGAGACGCGGCATCGACAGATATTCGACAGCTGTAATGTTGCGCAGAGTCTCACTCCAGACTGGAGCTTCGACACCGATTATGTCACGCTCCGCGACGCCGGTCAGATAAACGGCCGGATCCCAATCGTACGCGTCTCTCACATCGATGGTCCCGGCCCACTTGAGCCCCAGTTCGGTCGTGGGCGTGTATTTCATGTCGAGATACATCTTCTTTGCTGGAGAGAGAATGATCTTCGCGCCGTACTGGAGCGCCAGCGTTGCCGAGTCGCTTTTCCATTGCTGCACGAGGGTCGTAGGCTTGAGACGGCCCTTCGAGATTTCCTCCCACCCGATCATCCTTTTGCCGTACTTGTTGACGATCGTCTGTGCTCGCTCGACGAAGCGCGCGTATTGTTCGGGAGTGAGCGTTTGCACCTCGTCGCCGCCGATGTGCAGGTACGGACCGGGGGTCAGTCCGCTGACCTCGCGAACGACATCGTCCACGAACGCGTATGTCTCTTCCTTGTCGACGCAAAGCGTGTTTCGTCGAACGTGAATTTGGGTGTACATCACAGGCGGTTCGTCGCCACACGCCAGTTCCGGATATGCCACGAGACCCGCGTTGATGTGTCCGGGCATGTTGACCTCGGGAACGATCGTGATGTACCGCGATTGAGCGTACTGAACGATGTGCTGGTAATCCTGCTGAGTGTAGAAGCCGCCTGGTCCGCCACCCACCTGCGTAAGCGAGCCGACCGCGGTGAGCTTCGGACGGGAGTTGATCTGTATTCGCCAGCCCTGATCGTTGGACAATCCGAAGTGCAGCACGTTCAACTTGTACATCGCGAGAATGTCGATGTACTGCTCGACTTCTCTGACTGTGAGGAAGTGGCGTGCTACGTCGAGCATCGAGCCGCGCCAGGCAAAGCGGGGCTGATCCAGAATTGTGAGCGAAGGAATCGGCCATATGTAGCGCGCGACACCAATCTCGGACTCGATCTCGACGGGCAGGAGCTGCCTGATCGTTTGCGCGCCGTGAAAGAGTCCAGCCGGAGCACTCGCGACCAGGCGCATGGAATCGGGCGTTACGACCAGCCTGTAACCCTCTTCGCCGAGCGCCGGCAAGTCTGTCGCTAGCCGAAGCTCAATGCTGCCAGACGCGCTTCCGGTGGAGGAAACGACCACTGGCACCGGGAATCCGGTGGCACGTCGAAGCAGAGTCGCCAAACCTTCGCCGATCGCCGCTACTTCCGGATTCCCGCCAACGACGGTGATCTGGGTTGCGCGAGTGAGCTCGAACGGAGCGCCCTCTGCCAGCGTGAGTGAGGCGGGGGATGGGATAACTCGAGGCGTGAGCGCACTTGGCAACGGCGACGCAGCGGACGACGGCGGCAAGACCGGAGCAGTGCTACAACTCACTCCAAGGAATGCGCATGTAAGCGCCAGGAACAATCTCGAATGGGGCGGTAGTTGCCGTCCGGACATTACAACCACTCCTCTTTCTTGGGGACCCGCAGTCAGCGTGTGATCACGCCGCCAAAACCGGCAGCGGATGCCGTTGCTTTCGCGAAGCCTCGATGAAACCACCGCCCAGAACTCGATCCCCATCGTAGAGAACCATCGACTGCCCGGGCGTGATCGCCGCTACCGGCTCGTCGAGCGCCAGCTCGATTTCGTTGTCGTCCATTCGAACGATCTCCGCCGACGCGAACTGAGCGCGGTGCCTTACGCGAACACTGACCCGATCTCCGGTACTCGGTGCCGAGGTCAGCCAGTTCATCTCGCGCGCGACCACTCCGCTGCCCAGCAGCTCGTCGCGCGTCCCGATCACCACGGCGCAGTCGTGCGGCTTGATCCCGATCACATACATCGGATGCGGGAATCCGCCCGGCACGCCGCGGCGCTGGCCGATCGTGTATCGGGCGAAACCATTGTGCTCGCCCACCACCTTGCCGCTCGAGGTGACGATGGGACCACGCGACAGTGCTGGCGCGTCCGCGGGCAACCGCTGCTCCAGAATCCTGGCGTAGTTGCCATCCGGCACAAAACAGATTTCCTGACTCTCCGGTTTTTCGGCGATGACTTCGAGGCCCATCGCATGGGCTCGCGCACGCGTCCGGGCCTTGTCGAGCGTCCCCACCGGGAGAATCATTCGCGCCAGGACAGCCCGATCGATTCCCCACAGGAAATAGGTCTGATCCTTGTTTTCATCGACGCCTCGCCTGAGCTCGCCGTCCACCACTCGGGCATAATGGCCGGTGGCGATCCATTGCGCGTCGATCGAGTCAGCTTTCTTGAGGAAGTCGCGGAACTTGGTGAAAGTGTTGCACCGCACGCAGGGAATTGGAGTCCGTCCGCGCGCGTACTCGTCGACGAAGTTGTCGACGACGTCGTGGCCGAACTTGCTCTCGAGGTTGAGCACGTAGTGCGGAATCCCAAGCTGCTCGCACACGCGCCGGGCATCGTTCACCGAATCGAGCGAGCAGCATGGGCGATCGGGAACGTCATCCCCGTGACAGAACAGCTTCATCGTCGCGCCGACGACGTCGTAGCCCTGTTCGACCAGGATCGCCGCTGCGACCGAAGAATCCACCCCGCCCGACATGGCCACCAGAACCCTTTCCTTCGTCATGGCTACTGTGCCGTCGTGAGCTGACGCGCCTTCGCTACGAGGGCGGGGAAGACTTCGATGACCCGATCGATGCAATGATCCGTCGTCAATGAGCCCAAGCTCATTCGAACTGCGGCACTCGCGAGGTCAGGACGCACACCGAGCGCCGAGAGCACGTGCGACGGGCTGATGCTGCCGCTCTGACACGCGGATCCGCCGGAGGCAGCGATGCCGCGCAAGTCGAGGGCCATCAACAATGCCTCGCTGTCCGTTCCCGGTACCGACAGATTCACGATGTGCGGCGCGCGGTCGGCGCCGCGCCCGTGAATCACCGCATCAGGCACGCGCGCAAGAATGCCGGCTTCGAGCTTGTCGCGGAGTGAGCGCAATCGTGCGCAATGCGCCTCGCACTCTGCCAGCGTAAGCTCCGCCGCGCGGGCGAGACCAACCGCGGCTGCGACGTTCTCAGTTCCCGGACGCCGTCCCCGATCCTGGGTTCCGCCGTGCATGATCGGCTCGATAATAGTACCGCGCCGGATGAAGAGCGCTCCGATTCCTTTCGGGGCTCCGAACTTGTGCCCCGAGATGGTCAGGAAATCGAACTGCTGCTTCTGCGCGTCGATCGGAATCTTCCCGAACGCCTGGACCGCGTCGGTGTGGAATAGCACGCCACGCTTCTTTGCTTTCGCCGCGAGTTGCGGCACCGGCTGAATCGTGCCGATCTCGTTGTTCACCCACATCGTAGAGCAGACGGCAACCGCATCGTCGACGAGCTCGTCGAACGACTGTTGATCGACGACTCCGTCCGACGTCATTCCCAGGATGCGCTCTTCCGCGCCTTCGTGAGCTGCCTGGTGCACGGCACCGAGAATGGCCTTGTGCTCGATAGGACTGGTTACGACCGCCTTCCGCCCCTTCGCCCTGAGTGCGCGCCACGCGCCTAGGATTGCGAGATTATCGCCCTCAGTACCCCCGGAGGTGAAACAGATCTCGTCGGGACGTGCGCCTAGACATCGGCCGACTCGTTCCCGAGCCTCGTCCAGCGCTGCGCGTGCTTCGCGTCCCCACCGGTGGGTGCTCGACGGATTTCCAAAGCGAGGACCGAAGAACGGCTTCATCGCCTCGAAGACCTCTTCGCGCACTGGCGTCGTGGCCGCGTGATCGAGGTAAACGGGATCGGCTGCGGGAGTCATGCATGCAATTTAAGGGGGTACCTGCGAGCGAGCGAGGTTCCGCGACCCAGCTATGCGGCGTTAACCCTGAAAGAACTTGCTGCGAACCTCCCACAGGTGTGGAAAAAACCTCTGCGAGACTGTCTTCTGGAGGTATCGCGATCCGAGCGTGCCGCTGGTGCCCGAAGTGGCCGGCCCGATGATTCGCTCGACGAGCTGAACGTGAAGGAAACGCCACATCGCGAAGCCTTGCTCGTACTCGAGCAGTCCTTCAGCCAGCATTTGGAGTGGACGCTGATGCACTTCCGAGTAGATCTGTTCTACCGTCACGTTGTGCGCTATCAGGAGATCGTCAAACAACTGCTGTAGCGTCGCCTTTTCGAACGCTTCCTTGACCAGCTCGGGAATTTCGCCATGCTGCTTGAGGACGCGCAGGAAATGCTCGTCGCGCATTCCCGACATCGCTTCGATTGCACGGAACTGGACGCTCTGGGAGCCGCTCGACGTTCCGAGGTACCCGCGGAACTGCGCGAAGCGCTGAGGGGGAAGTGTCTCCAGCGCGGCTAGCTGCCCAGTGACGATGTGAACCAAGGCATTCACCCTGCGCACAGAGGTAAGAGCTCCTAGAGTGTCCTTGGCCTCGAGAAGTCCGATAAGCGCAGCCAGCTCGTGGAGAATGAGCTTGAACCACAACTCGCTGGACTGGTGGACGATGATGAAAAGAAGTTCGTCCGGGTGCTCGGGCCTCGAGCGCGGCCGCTGCAATTGGAGCAGCTCGTCGAGCGCGAGATACGTGGAATAGGTCAGCTCACCCGCTGCTTTCGTTGGTGCCGGCGGCGGGGATTTGCGTGCTTTCGGCGTCAAAAAGTAGCCACCTCGAGCGCGGCGACGTCCTCCACCCGCATGGTTTCGGTGGTATAGAACGGCTCTCCGTACCTGCATCGGATCAGTGAGCCGTAGTGCGCGGCATGATGCCGAATCAGATCGTGGAGTGGTTCGCCGTTCGGGTACACCTCTCCCGCCTGCACTGCGTCACCGAATTGAGACGCATAGCATCCGATTGCTTCCAGCTTTTTCTCGAACGATTCGGTGATGTCGACGACGAATGTCGGCTTCTGATTGTCTTCCCGAAACGACAGAGCATGAATCACCTTCCTCGGCCGGTGCGGCGGGATGTCCTGCTCGACCAGCTTTAGCCCGGCGACGAAGCACGCATCCCGGACGAGCTGTGCTACGACCGGATGGTCAGGGTGTCGGCCGTGCAGCGAGTGGGTAATCACTACGCTTGGCTGAAGCTGCCTTATCACCACCGCGACCATTGCTCGCGTCGCCGCAGTATTCACTATGCCGCCGTCGGGCAGGCCCAGGTTTTTTCGGACGCTGACACCCATCACTTTTGCCGCTTTGGCCGCCTCCTTTGCGCGCAGCTCCGGCGTGCCACGACTGGCCAGCTCGCCCGCGGCCAGATCCAGAATGCCGGTCTTTCTTCCCAGCATTTGAGCGCGAACGAGAGTCCCACCACAAATGAGCTCGATGTCGTCCGGATGGGCGGCGATGGCCAGAATGTCCACGCGTGTCATGCGGGAAAATTACGCTCGGCGGCCCGAAGGGGATACCGCTCGCCCCAGCGTCTACTCGTATCGCAGCGCGTCAATGGGGTCGAGCTTGGCTGCACGCTGAGCGGGAAGCATTCCGAAGATGATGCCGATGCTCACCGACACCATCACCGCGACGAGGGTGAGACCCAGTGGAATTGCGGCGTCGATCTTCATCGCGAGGGTGGCGAGTCGCCCAAACGTCAGGCCGATCAGTATGCCCAGAATACCACCGAGTCCCGTCAGGGTCGCGGATTCGACGAGGAACTGGAAGAGGATCTCGCGCTTCGTCGCACCGAGCGCCTTCCGGATTCCTATTTCCCTGGTGCGACTCGTGACCGAGACCATCATGATTGCCATCACCCCGATGCCGCCGACGAGCAGGCCCACGCTCGACAGAACGATCATCACCAGGAAGAAAACTCCAGTGATCTTGTTGAAGGAGTCGAGAATCTGGTCCTGCGTGATCAGGTCGAAGTTGCTCTTGTCCGCCGGCCGCAGCCGTCGCATTTCGCGGAGGGCGATCGTCACCGCCTCCTGTGCATCTGCCGTCGCAACTCCCTTCTTGGGCTTTACCGGGATGTACAGCGCGTTGGTCTTGTCGATCGTGAACTGATGGTCGAGCATCTGGTAAGGTATGATCGCGCCGATGTCCTGTCCGGGCGGCGAGAAAATGTTGCCTGGCTGGGCGTACAGACCGATGACTCTCGTCGGCCGTCCTCCGACTTTGATCTCCTTATCCAGTACCGATTCCCGGCCGAACAGCTTGTGCGCCGCCTTTTCGTCGAGGACAACGACGTTGCTGCCCGAGGTCATCTCCGCCGGCGTGAACCAGCGGCCATCGAGCAGCTCTCCACCCTGTATCTCCTGATACCGGTCGTCGGCGCCCATGATCGCGACGAACTGCGTGCGTTGCGCGCCGTAGGAAAGCCGTCCGGCGGTCTGCGCCCAGATCGCCGCGTAGGAGATCTCAGGAAGGCGCCTGATGCGGTCAGCCTCCGCCTCGACGAGATCGGGACGCACCCGAATCCATTTCGGAAGCCTGTCGGGGTTCACCGGAGTCTGCGAGAAAACCTTGATCACGTAGAACGTCGTCGGGCCGGCGATCTCGATCGTGCGGACGATCTGACCCTGAATTCCCTGGACGATTGCAGCCATGGTCATGACAGTCGACACGCCAATAACGACTCCCAGGATAGTGAGCGAGGATCGTAGCTTGTTCGCCCTCAGAGTATCGATGGCGATCTGGATGTTGCTCTGAATCCGGTCCGCGATGATCATTCTGCGCGGAGTGCGTCGATTGGGTCGAGCTGGGCGGCCCGGGATGCCGGATAAACTCCAAACAGCACGCCGACGCTCGCACCAAGGGTGAGGGCGAGAATTATCGACCACAGGCTCACGCGAGCGGGAAGCGGCGACGCCAGGCTCACCAGCGAGGCGAGGGCCCACCCGGCCGCCACGCCGCAGAGCCCACCAATGCTCGCCAGCACGATCGCTTCGACGAGAAACTGCTTCCGAATGTCTGCCGACTTCGCGCCGAGGGCTTTGCGCACTCCGATCTCGTGGGTGCGCTCGGTCACCGACATCAACATGATGTTCATAATCACGATTCCCCCTACGACAACCCCGATCGCGACGATCGCGGGAATCACCGAGAAGAGGATCCTGGTGAGATTCTTCCAGAACTCGACAAGGGCATCCGCCGTCTCGACAGAATAGTTGGGCTCGTCGCCGGGTCGCAGATGGTGCGAGATGCGCATCGCTTCGTTGGCTCGCTCCATTCCGCTGGCGACAAGCAGAGCGGACGGCATTTTGACAGACACCGTGTTGGTCTTCCGACGGCCGTAGATCATCTCGAACACCGGCAGCGGCAGCAGAACGAACCCGTCAAACGATTGGCCGAGGACACGTCCCTTCTTGGCGATCGTGCCGATCACCGTGTAGTGCTGCCCGAGGATTCTCAGGTCCTGTCCGACGGGGTCCACGTGCTCGAACAGCTTCTCGGCGACATCGGCGCCGATCACAGCGACCGGCCTGCGCTCGTGTACGTCGAAATCGCTGATCGGGCGGCCGCTAGCGAACACGTAGTCCTGCACGATCTGATACGGCGCAGTGACGCCCAATATCACAACGTCGCCCATCGTCTTGTTGCGCCACACGAGGTCGGCTATCGGCGTGGGCCAGCCGGATTGAAGACTTACGGCGAGCGCTTCGGGAACCGCGGCGACCACGGCATTGGCGTCAGCCTCGGTGATACGCGGGCGCTTCTGGAGCCGCCGCCATTCCTCGTCGTCGAACAATCCGATCCGTATAGGCGAGCGCCTCACCTGGAAAGTGTTCGCACCGATCAATGCGCTGGCCAGATTTTCCTTCACGTAGGCGTTCATTCCCGTTATGATCGCTACGACCGCGACGAGGAATGCAACCGATACGATGATCCCGAGCAGGGTGAAGAACGACCGCAGCTTGTTGACGCGGATCTGCTCGAGTGCGGTGATGATTACATCGGCGAAGCGCATGGCCCTAATTTCGGCGCGCAACGCCTCTCGCGCTACAAGCGGGAGAGCCTTACTTGCAGCTCAGTTACTACTCGTATCGAAGCGCTTCTACCGGATCGAGGCGGGCCGCACGCGCGGCGGGAAGGAGGCCAAAGAGGATTCCGGTGACCGCGCTCGTACCGAGGGCGGCAACCACGGCCGACAGGGGCGTCGATGCCGGAACCGCGGGAAACGCGGTCTTGATCCCGAACGCGACCAGGATTCCAAGCACGAGGCCGATCGACGCGCCAATGCTCGTGAGCGTCGCCGCTTCGACAAGGAACTGCCACAGTATCGCGCTCTTCGTCGCGCCCAAGGCCTTTCGCACGCCTATTTCACGAGTGCGCTCGGTGACGCTGATCATCATGATCGCGACCACCCCGACGCCGCCAACGAGAAGACCGACGGACGAGAGGGCGATACCAACGACGAAGAAAGTCCCGAACAACTTGTTGTAGATGCCCATCAAGCGGTCCTGCGTTACGATCTCGAAGTTGTTCTTGGCAGTCGAGCGGAGTCCGCGGCGCGCGCGCATGAGCGCCGTCACGTCATCCGTCGCCATCTCCGTCGTCACGCCCGGTTCCGGCTTGACGATGAGGTCGACCCCGCGCATCCACGGATTGAGGCTGCGCCGCGCCGACTCGAACGGAACGATCGCTTTCGCCTGGTCCCCGCCGCCGGCGGACGTCGGCGTTCCCATCGGGCTGGCGGTGTAGTGGTAGACGCCGATCACCTGGAATCCAACACCGTCGACGTTGATCGTTTTGTCGATTGGATCCGACGTACCGAACAGACGCTCGGCGAGCTTCTGGTTCACGATTATCACTCGTGACGCAGTGGTGTTCTCGGCGTACGTGAAGCTGCGCCCGGGATAAATGTCTCCGCCGTCGACGTCCACCCAGTTCGGCGTGTAAATCTCCATCCCCGTGCTCACCTGCTTGTCCTTGTAGGTGAACTTGGCGCCGGAACCCAGATGCGCAGTCACGGCCTTGATGCTGGACAGGCGCTCGATTGCCGTCGCGTCATCGATCGTGAGGGGTGGGTTGCGGCGCTCGGGGCACGTCTCGTCCGAGCCATCGCACGCCTGAAACCCACTGATCGGTCGCCGATAGATGTAGAACGAGGTCGGGCCCGCGGCCTCGAGATCCTTGGCGAAGCTCTCATTGATTCCGCGAACGACCGATGACATCGCGACCACGACGAACACGCCGATCGCAACGCCCATGATCGTGAGCGCGGCGCGCACCTTATTCGACCGGATGGAGTCCACCGCCATGCCGACGCCCTCTAACGCGTTGAAAATCCTCTGCGAGAGGTGCATCGCTATTCTTTTCTGAGAGCTTCGATCGGGTCGAGCGATGCCGCACGCCGGGCCGGATAGACACCGGAGATGATGCCGACTCCCGTCCCGAGCAGGATCGCCATGAGTATCGACCACGGTGCAACCGCAGCGGGCAGCGGCGTTTTCCACTCCACGATCTTCGCGATGCCGATACCGAGCAGGATTCCGATCGCCGCGCCCAGAGTGCTGAGGGTCGCAGCCTCTACCAGGAACTGGCGCATGATGTCGCGACGTCTCGCTCCAAGTGATTTCCTGATCCCTATCTCACGCGTCCGCTCCGCGACGGCGACGAGCATGATGTTCATGATCACCAATCCGCCGACGATCAATCCGATCGCAGGGAAGGCGGTTCCCGCCATCGTCATGATCTTCTTCAGCTTGTCCATGAATGCGAGCGCGCTGGCAGACGTCTCCATGAAGAAGTTGTCCGGGTCACCGGGGTGGAGCTTGCGCCGCCCGCGCATCACCTCGCGCACCGACTCCATCGCATCGGTCATGGTGAGTGACGTTGGCGTCTGCACCATGATGCCGTCGACGTCTCCCCGCGGATTGGTGAAGTGATGCAGTGGCGAGTTGTACGGCGCGATGGCCACGCGATCGAGTGACAGTCCGAACACCGAACCCTGCTTCTCGAGCACTCCGATTACAGTGTAGGGCATCCCCTTGATGCGCAGCTGTCGCCCCAGTGGATCGAGATCCGGAAAGAAATACTTCGCCACCTCGTCACCGATGACGACGACCGGAGCGCCAGCGGTGGATTCCTGCGGAGTGAATGCTCGTCCGACTCGGACGTCGTACTTCTTGATGGTGAAGTAGTCACCATCGACGGCATGGGCTTCGACCTGCTTGGGGTGCACCCACTGCGATTGCGCCTGGAGGAACTCCTGACTCTCCACCCCGACCCTTGATCCGGGCGGCAGTACGCTCGACACCAACGCCAGATCGGTGTGGTAGATGCGTGGCCGGCGGAGCCACATTCTCCATTCTTCCTCGGAGCTGGCGCCGTCCCCAAACCAGGGGAACCGCCGCAGCGTAAACGTGTTCACGCCGAGCAGCTTCGCGGCGAAGTCGTTCTCCATGTAGCTGCTCATTCCCTGCACGATGGAGATGACGGCGATGAGGAACATCACGCCGATGCAAACGCCGAGGAGCGTGAAAAAGCTCTTGAGCTTCTGTGCGCGGATCTGAGCTAGCGCGAGCCAGACAGCCTCGACGAACGGCATGCCTATCCCTTCCGCATCGCGGAGAGATCAGGCGGCGCAATACCAGCCGATTTGATGAATGTCGCGCGCTTGTCGTCACTGGCCACCTGTCCGTCGCGAAGCACGATGACGCGCCTGGCGTGCGCGGCGATATCGGATTCGTGCGTGACCATGATCACCGTTTGTCCCTGCTCGGCCAGGCCCTCGAACACGCGCATGATTTCTTCAGACGTAGTCGAGTCGAGATTTCCGGTCGGCTCGTCGGCAAGTAGGATCGACGGCTGGTTCACCAACGCGCGCGCAATCGCCACGCGTTGACGCTGGCCACCCGAGAGCTCGTTGGGCCGGTGATGGACTCTGTCGCCAAGTTGAACCCGTTCGAGTGCCTCGGTCGCGCGCTTCCTCCGCTCCTCGGATCCCACCCCTGCGTACACCAACGGTAGCTCGACGTTGTGCAACGCCGTGGCACGCGGAAGGAGATTGAAGGTCTGAAAGACGAATCCGATCTCACGATTTCTCACGCGCGCGAGCTCGTCTTCGTCCTTGTTCGACACGAGCTCCCCGTTCAGCCAGTACTCGCCGGCATTCGGCGTATCCAGACAACCGATCAGGTTCATCAGAGTCGACTTGCCGGATCCCGACGGACCCATGATCGCCACGTACTCGTTGCGGCGGATGGCGATGTCCACGCCGCGCAGCGCGTGCACGATCTCGCCACCCATGTCGTAATCGCGCTTCAATCCGCGGGTGACGATGACCCAATCCTTCTCGGGCGCAGCACCGGGCTCGGCCGTAACTGCCTGCCGCTCAGCGGTCGTGCTGAGCGGTATTTCATCGGTTGTGTGCATTAGGTCTTTGCCGGCTCGCCGGACTTTTTTGGTTGTTCCTTCTGTGCGCGCACCGTTGCGCCGTCCTTGAGCTCGCGGATTGCCTGATAGGTGCCGCCGACGATGTTCTCGCCTTCCTTCAGGCCGGCCTGCACCTCGAAATACTTCTCACCCGCGATACCAACCTTTACGGGACGGAAGCTCACTTTGTTGTTCGCGCCGACCACGAACACACCCTCGACGTCGCGCTTTCCAACCTGTTTCGCCGGCCCCTTCTTGGCGAGCGTGAGCGAAGTATCCGGCTTGACGCTGTCTTCGCGCACAGTCAGCGCTATGATCGGAATCGAGAGCACGTTGTTTCTGGTCGACGTGATGATCTTCGCCGTCGACGAGAAATCGGGACGAGTGTCGGGCGGAGCATTGCGCAGCTGGATCGTCACCTCGTAGTCGATCGCCTGGTCCGTCGAGCCGCCGGTTCCGCCAGTGCTCGCGCCTTTTACCGAGCTGTTCGAGATCTCCGACACCCGCCCGATGAAGGTGGTGTCGGGGAAGGCGTCCAGCTGTATCACCGTCGAATCGCCCACCTTGATCCGCGAAACGTCGGTCTCGTCCACCTTGACCTTGGTCTCGAGCACGCTCATGTCGCTGATCGTGAGCATCGTCGCGGCGTCCTTGTTGAACGTTCCCTGAATCGCCGTCTCGCCCTCTTCCACGCTCAGTCGCGTCACGCGTCCGCTCATGGGAGCCACGATCGTCGTCTTGCCCAGACTCGACTGGGCGTCGCGCAAAGAGGCGTTGGCCTGGTCGATTGCGTGGTTGGCCGCTTCGAGCTGCGCCTGCGAGACTTCGACCTGGGTCCGGAGCTGCTCAATCTGCTCATCCGACACGAGCGTGGGATTCGCCTTCTTAAGCGCCATCAATCGGTCGAAATTCCGCTGCGCCTGAGCGAGCGCCGGCTTGGCCTGCGCCGACTGCGAGCGTGCCGATGCCACCGCGGCGGTTGCCCTCTCTACGTTGGCGCGGTACTGGGATGGATCGATCTCCAGAAGGAACTGGCCCCTGGTCACCATCTGGCCTTCTTTCACGGCGAGTCTCACGATCCGGCCGCTTATGTCGGCGCTGACGTTGACCTTCGTGTGTGGCTGAACCTGGCCGCTGGCGGTCACCGAGGCGACCAGATCTCTCCGCTGCACTTTTTCCATGCGGACTTCGGTTGCCTTGTTCCGACCTTTCATCGCGCTGGTGACGCCGATGATAACGATCGCGAGAACGATCACCCCGGCAACTGACCACTTGGTGCGTTTCTTCATTTGTCGATCCGATTAGCGAAGGGGGTGACCGACGGCGCTCTCGAGAGCGGCGAAGGCCTTGTGATAGTCATAGACTGCATTGATCCGGTCGCTCTCGGCGCGCTCGTACGTCGCGCGCGCCTGGGTCAGGTCAACGAAGGTCGTCGCTCCGATTCTGTAGCGGTCCTGAACCAGCTTGAGCTCCTGCTTGGCCTTGGCCGCGTTCTGCTCCTGGAGCGCCACTGTCTTCTCGGCGGTCGTGACGATCAGGTATGCGGCGGTAACGTCGGCCGTGAGCGCCAGTTCCTTCGACTTCACGCTGTACCGCGCATCCGACCGGCTCGCCATCGCTTCCTGCAAACGCTGCTCCCGGGCAAACCCGTCGAATAGCGGGAGGGACAGCGTCGCCATGACCGAGCGCGGAGACTTGGTAAAATTGAACGGAAACTTCGAATTGGCGCTACGGATGGCCTGAGCCTGCGTCTCGGTAAACGCCATCGCGTTGCACGCGGCTAGCTGATTGGAAAGGTTGAGTGCTGCACGGACTTCCTCGGTGCGGATGCAATCAGTGCGAGAGGCCTCGAGCTGGGCCTGGGCCTGCTGCACCGGAAAATCCGAATTCGTATATCCGTAGGTATATCCACCGATACCAGTCGATAGGAACAACGTCGGCGAGTACTCTCCCTTCTCGCGTCGGACGTTCAGGTCGGAGACGCGCTCGCGCGATCGCAACGCCACCACGCCGGGATTCTGGCTGTGGGCCGACTCGATCAGCTGATCGAGATTCAGGTTGAGTGGAACGACAGGAAACTGGCTCACCAGCTGCACGCTGGGCGACTGCACGATACCCATCAGCTGTATGAGTCGGAGCTTCTCGATGGCAACCTGATTCCTGGCTTTGAGGGCCTGCACTCTCTGCAGTCCCAGCGCCACTTCTGCGCGCTGGACGTCGAGCTGCGTTCCGGAGCCGACGATCTCTCTCGCCTGGGCGAGAATCAATTCCTGCTGGGACGCCACTACCAGCGAGTCCTGAAGATCCGCCGTCGCCTCGGCCTGAAGCGCCGAGAGATACTGCTGCGACACGTTGCTGCGAAGGTTCTCGGTGGCTCCGGTGATGTCCGCCTCGACAGCGTCGCGATTCGCGCGCTGCAAGCTTGGCGTGATCAGGGTAGCGCTGTTTATCCGGTAGTTGAGACCGAACTGGTAGCTCGACTGGTTGACATCGGA
The DNA here is from genome assembly GCA_030948945.1 of Gemmatimonadota bacterium. The sequence continues at coordinate 17,582 of JALYZH010000266.1, forward strand.
CCGCGCACCAAGCGAGGCACCGCTGAAAATCTGCTGTCCACCCTGCTGCCTGAGCGCGGTGAGTGACGCGTCCGCGCTCGGCAACAGCGCTCCGTACGCACTTCGAACCGCGGCGCGCGCACCAATTCGGTTGTTGAGCGTCTGCTGGAGCATCGGATTGTTTCGTCGAGCCAGGTCGATGGCCTGTTCGATCGTCAAAGTGGTCGGTGGCGCTGAGTCACGCGAGATACCCTGAGCGGATGCCTGCGTGGCCGCAACGACCAGCCCCAAAAGAAGCAAATGTCGCATCGTTGTAGGAGAGGTGGTTTCTGTAAAGTACGGCCAACTATACAACAGAGTTTCAGAGCCGAATACACCGAATTTTCTTAAGATCGAATTAAGGAACGATTAACCGATCTCCTCCGTCGACGAATAGGCGTTGGCAGAAGCGCCTGGGTCTACTCCGCTGGCGCGGGGGCGAGGAAAATACGATCGCTGATCTTCGCGAAGATCCGCTCGTAGAGGCGTTTGCCTTTGTCGGCATTCGCGAGAGACGGTCGCCCAATCGATCCGGCGCTGCCGCTTGGAACCGTGAGCCACCCGCGTCGGTAACGTCTGAGCTGCTCGCGGGACATCATATAGTCCTGCGCCAGATCGAGATTCACGAGCTCGGGCGCCAGAAAAAGCA
>JALYZH010000276.1 GCA_030948945.1 Gemmatimonadota bacterium
TCGGCAAAGTCGAGACTGTGAGCTCCAACGCGCAGGATGTTGGCGAGGAGTTTGTGGACGTCACCGCGCGGGTGAGCAACTCACGGCGTCTCGAGGAGCGGTTGATCAGTCTGCTGGCGAACCGCACTGGAAAGCTGGACGAAGTGCTGCGCGTCGAGCGCGAATTGGCGCGTGTGAGAGAGGAGATCGAGCGCTACGAGGGAAGACTGCGGTACCTCAGCGCTCGCACGGCGATGAGCACTCTCATCATCACCGTTCACGAGCCCGCGCCGATACTCGGCAATTCTCCCGGAGAGAATCCGATTGCCGCGGCGCTTCGCCGCGCCTGGCAGAATTTCGTCGGGTTCGTCGCGTGGTCGATTGCCGCCTTGGGCGTTCTGATTCCGCTGGCAGTTATCGGTCTTGCTGCATGGCTCGCGTACAAGCGGTTCAGGCGAACACGGGCATGAATCGCCGGGAAACCTCCGCGCTTTGATTCAACGACTGGCGCATTCCTCATCGGTCGCCCAAACCTCCCGCGCAAGAGAGAATTTGGACGACCCGAGGAATACATCATTGGCCTCGAAAAAACGGCGAAGCTCAGTGCAAGCGTTGGTGCTACTTCTTCAGATCCCGATTGTACCACCAGATCGCCTTGGAAAGCGCGCGGTAGGCACTTTCCAGCTTTGACCCGCCGTAGGCGATCAAGATAACGCTAGCTGCGGTCAACCCGGATGGAATTGCGCTGTTGATGTCCGGAATGCGGGCAGCTCCCAACGCGGCACCTAATGTCGCAATACCAAGAGATGCTGCGATTTCCCCCGGCAGGTAGTCCCTTTCAAAGACTCTCGCCTCAGCGACGGCGCTGTCGGACTGAGTCAGAAGATTTGCCACTCGCGGTCCCCGGAACACCCCCGTCCGGGCAACGACCGTCCCCTGAATGCCGCGCACGATCCGCAGATTGCCCAGCCTGCTCTCCACTCGCAGAGCGTTCTCGTCGTAACCAGATTCCTGAGCACCCATCGCGGTCGCCTCCGCCATCAGAAGTTGAGCAGCACAGAGCGCAACAGCCAAACGTGACATCGTTCCTCCCCTATTGTCTATAGACAATCGTCGCCCGGCCGTTGAGCGTCGTTCCAATCATTATCACGTGGGTATTCTCAGGGTAGTAGTAGCCTGCGCTCGCCTGATCGACCGCGGCGCCGAGGAAGTCATCGTTGGTCAGGAGCCACGGTCCGGCGCTGGCGAAGAAGGTCCCCAGAAACACAGAGATCATCACCGGCACTGATGCGCCCGGAAGCACCTTGATTGCAACCGTGCTGAAAGCCGTCGCCGTCGATTTCAGAACTTCCGTCAACACATTCGTGTCGAGCTTGAGCTTGCACGGCTCGTTGTCGTCCTCCCAGAAGAGAACGTGGAAGCCCTGATTGAACTTATTCGCGAAAGCAATGGCCTCGTCCCCGGAAAACAGCATTACCCTGCCCTGCCAGAACCCGCCATTCTGGTTGAACACCTTCCGCGGATCGTACGCGTGCTCGCCAGAACAGGAGAGGTCCTCCCCGTAGGTTGGCGCGGACGCGTCTGTCGGTCCCTGGATGTGCACCTCGATCTCCGGATCCCCGCGGAACCACGGCTCCTTCATGTCCAGGATGCGCGAGAATTCGAGATAGAGTCCCGAGGGTATGGCTGCGCTCGACCCGCTCCCCCCAGAAACGTCATCGACAAAACACGTCTCGCAGTAGGCGGCGTTCGACGTGCCGCGATTGATCGACTCGAGCGTCCCGATAGAGTTCCCGTTGTTATCGCGAACGTTTCTCGAGGCCAGTATCGAGAGCGGCTGGTCGAACCGGGTCTCCACTGGCACTATGGACAGCGCTGGTTGGGCCGGAGGCACGTTGCGATCGAGGCTCACAGTCTTGCCGGTCTCGTCAAACACGACGATCGGATCCGCCTCGTCGAGCTGTGAGACCACCAGCACATCGTCGTTCCCGGTCCAGGACTCGCGTTGCTTCGCGACCGGCATGTAGAACTCGAGCCTCCGAATCGAGGAAAGCGTCCTCAGCAAATCGCTCTCGCTACCGCCGCTCAACTTCACCAGACGGTCGAGCAGCGCTTTCCCATCCTTGGAGCGGAGGTAGGGGAGCAGCTCGAGCTTGTGCTCGTGGAATCGCGCCGCTTTCATGTCGCGTTTGAGATGCTGGCGTGCAGGCTCGTTGTCCATCGCCACCGCCACCAGCCGCGCAATCTTCGTCAGCGCGGCCCTCTCGTCATTCGCGGAGGATGTGGAAGGCTCGCTCCGCGCATTGTTCGACACACTCAGACCGATCGTGCGGCTCGTGGGATCGGCACAGCCAAAAGCTGCCGCGAGCAGCGCTAAAAAAAGAACTCCTTCGCCATTTGTGTGTTTCATACTTCCTCCTCGGCGATGGTGCGGTTGGTGAAGTGTCCACCATACCAAACGCGGAGGAGTACGCGTAACCGCGCTGTCGCCTACGAGATCACTTCGCCTCGCGCGTGGCGGAGGACGGGGCGACGAACGCCATCATCAGCGCCGCGATCAGGGCGAGAGTGGCGCCGAACACAAAGGCGCTCGGTGCACCGGCGCGATCCCAGATCGCCCCGAAAATCAGTGAGGCAGGCAGTGCGCCCAGGCCGATCGCCAGATTGTACCATCCAAATGCAGATCCTCGCCGTGTGCTCGGAACGATATCGGCGACGAGGGCCTTCTCGGTCCCTTCGGTCATCCCGTAAAAAAGTCCGTAGACGCCGAACAACACCCACGCCTGCCACGCCGCGCTCGCCCATCCGAACGCAAAGTACACCGCCGAGTACAGCAGCCAACCGGCGACGATCAACGGTTTGCGCCCGAGAGTATCGGAGAGCTGGCCGCCGTAGGTACCGGTGGCGGACTTCACGAAATTGAGCGCTGCCCAGAGAATTGGCGCCATCGCAATCGGGACGCCGAGCTGATTCGCCCGCAGTAGCAGAAACGCGTCGGTGGAATTTCCCAGCGTGAAGACGAGGACGACGACGAGATACGCCCAGAATCGCCTGGAGAGTCCCCTGTGCACCGCCTGCGACGATTCAACGGCTGCTTTTTCGCCTACACTCCGCTTCGGTACATCGCGGACGACAATGATCAGGGTGACCATCGCTATCGCCGCCGGAATGGCGGAAAGCCAGAACACGTTTCGCAATGCCTGCTCGTCGTGCGGGAGCAATCGCTTCGTGCCCTCCAGCGAGCCGATTCCCTGCATCTTCAGAAAGAGGAACGCCAGCAATGGTCCGACTACCGCGCCAGCGTTGTCGGCGGCGGCATGAAATCCAAACGCACGCCCGCGACCCATCTCGGGCGCTGAGTCGGCGAGCAGTGCGTCGCGCGGCGCAGTGCGGATTCCTTTGCCGATCCGATCGGCCAGGCGGATGAACAGCACCTGGCTCGCGCTCCTCGCCATCGCTGTAAAGGGACGCACTATGGACGCGATCCCATAGCCTATCACCACCAGCCGTTTGCGACTGCCAACCTTGTCCGACCACCACCCGCTTACGAGCTTGAGCAGCGATGCCGTCGTCTCAGCGACGCCCTCGATGGCGCCGATGAAGCTGGCGTTCGCTCCGAGCACGCTGGAGAGGAAAACCGGCAGCAGCGGATAGATCATCTCGGTCGATACATCGGTGAAGAAGCTCACCGCGCTCAGACCGAGAATGTTGCGTCCGAGTTTTGGCTTCGGAGTGCTGGGTGAAGACGCCTCTACGATGCGTGCACCTCTGAGTGATCCCCGACCGTCACCTCTCCCT
>JALYZH010000283.1 GCA_030948945.1 Gemmatimonadota bacterium
AACGACCGGCGTCGGCGTTCCAACGGCGCCGCCGATCGTGCCCACGCCAAGCTGGCCGCTCCCGTTGTTGCCCCAGCAGTAGACCAGTCCTCCCGCAACGCCACAGGTATGCGTGCCGCCGGCACTCAGTGATTCAAATCGCAGACTCGAGTTCACTGCGACGGCCGCGCTACTGCACGGGCTGCCGGACGGTTTGGGGCATGCCTCGGTCGCGGGAGCACCGAGCTGCCCGAGCCCCGCCGCGCCCCAGCAATACGCCGTGCCATCGCTAGTGAGGCCGCAACTGTGCGAGCGGCCCGCCGCAACGGAGGCGAGGGGCAAGACAGTGCGGTCGCTGGCGCGCAACACAGGGATCGGCGTCGTGCTGTTGATCACGCGCAGATCGCCGAGCTGACCAAGCGTGTCCAATCCCCAGCAATAAGCCGCGTTCTGCGCGGGAATGATCCCGCAGGCGTGTGCCCCGCCAGCAGAGACACTCGAGAAGGTGTGCGCACCGGAGACTTGCGCGACGGTTGGTCCGCTCGTGAGCAATCCGTTGCCGAGCCGACCATCGGCGCTAAGTCCCCAGCAGTAGACGCGTCCGCCTTCCGCAAGCGCGCAGGCCGCGGAGTCGCCAGCGGTCACCGCGGTGAAGCGAACGCTGGAGGTGATCCGCTGCGGAATCAGCGCGCACGTCGCCGTGCGTTGGCTGAGCTCGCCAAAGCACAGGGAATCGCGGCTTGAACCCAGCTGCCCGTGATCGTCGAGACCCCAGCAGTACGTTCGTCCTAGCGCGATAATTGCGCACGCATAGCTAGCGCCGACGCCGACGCCAGGTGCGTTACTCGCGACACCCGGCTGAAAGCTGCGAGAGAGCACAACGACGGTCGCGTTCGCGGTAGATCCTTCGCCGGTCGCGACGATCTGCGCAGTCCCCGGGCCCAACCCGCGCACGCGGGCCGTCGAATCAGTGAGCGAGGCCACGGTGGCGATCGCCGGGGCTGCGGTCGTCCAAGCGAACTTCGCATCGCCGAGCTGCTTTCCCGTTTGATCCATCGCACGACCGGTCAGCACAAGCGTGTCACCGATGAGGATCGTGTCAGGCGTCGGTGACACACTCACTGTCGCGACCAACGGCGACACCTGAATCCTTGCTGAACCCGAGACGCCACAGGTGCGGGCGGTGACGGTTATGATGCCCGCCTCTCGAGGACGGACCACTCCGAATTGATCGACGGTAGCAACATTCGTATCAGACGATACAAAAGAGATAGGAACGTCACTGCGCGGTTGATTGGAACGGTTGGTCGCGGTGGCAACGAGGGCCACGGTATCAGTAACACGCACTGGGTCGCGGAAGAATAGTGTGCGGTTCTGCGGGGACAGAGAAACGGACTTCACTGGATTAGTCACGTCGCAGAGGAAGCCGGGACCAACGAACTTGTCGGCCGAGCTACACGCCGTCGTGGCTGCAAAGATGATGGCAGATCCTATCCAACAGGCGCGCATGGAGGCCTCGTCAGGCGTATCGGCGTGAGACTAGAGCCGTTCCAGCAGAGACGTCGGGCTGGCGCCGGAATCTCGCACGGCACTCTGCTATTATTGCGCGCTAAGCGTCGCTCGGCAAGCACGGCTGCGAAAGCGCGCAACTCGCCTTCGCCCTCTTCTCGGCCTTTGCCTCGCGCACGCGCGCTCGATCAGGAAGGGCGCGGATCTCGGCCGTGGGGATTCTCTCAGGTCGCAGGAGCGCGAACGCAGACGCTTAAGGAGGACCGAACGCTGCACCTCATCCCTGCCCCGTTTCTTGTTTGGCACTCGCGCGATCAGCTCCCCCTGCTCGAGCCCGATTGAGCAGCACGAGTTGCTCCCAGCCGTACACATGCGCCTGCCCCAAACCGGGAGACGCAACGTGGCCAGCCGATGGTCGTGTGCCGTGCTATCGCTGGCGACCGGGTGCCGTGCTCGAATGCTCGTGAATGATCTTCCAGCCGGAATCTGCCCGCTGAAAAACAAGGGTGATCGCGCCGCGTAGCTGCGCTTCTCCGCCTTGGCGCGCAGCAGTGAGCGCAAACGGTGCGATGGCAAGCGCATGCTGTGAACCAAGAGGCACCACGTCAATTGAGCCCAAAGCGAAGCGGAATCGCCCCTGAAGTCCGGGCAACGTGGAGTCGGTCTCGGCCCTGATTCGCTCCCAGCCACGCGTAATGTCGCCATTCGCAACAGTTGTTGCATCGGAGCCTCGTGAATACAACGCGAGAACAGTCGAGACGTCCGCCCCGTTTATCGCTTCCGTATAGGCATGCACTGCGTCCTGGACCTGCGCTCGCACCTGTTCGGGCGACAGCAGTTGCGAGGCATCCCCCCTCCCCTGTTTCGTGTTTGCAGCCCGGTCATTGCATCCCGGAAGAATCGCAAAGATCCCTGCGGCAATTACCGTCGCTCTAATGACAGTTATGCGCATGTACGCCCCCGAGGAGACGAAGCGTGGATAAGAGTTTGTCGGCGCTGCATGGTCCGTACGCTACTTTGGGGTTCGCGAGCTGTCTATAGACTGACGCGACTTCGGCATTCGCGTGAACTGGCCATCACGTGAGAGCTGATTGGACCTGATTGGGCACACACGGGCCAGTACGTTTGGTCCCATCAAGTACTTTCGGTACCTCCTGTCTCCTCCAGCATGTCGCTAGCGAACGCGGCAACGTCCAGCTCGAGCACCTTCACGCTTTCTGTCCGAACGCCGATGCTTTTGTCGATTAGCAAGTCGAGCAAGCGCTCCCCGTCGATCAGAGTTATGGGAGCGGCACCGCGCTCGAAGGCGGCCTCCTTCGTCCCCTTGGCGAATCCACCGAGAGTGATGATCGTGCCCCGCACGGCCCCAAAGCGGTGAAGCGACCCCCGCAACATGTCGAGCACCGGACGATGGACTGGTGTTGACCCGGTTTCGTGGAGACTTCACCCTTTGGGGGAGGAGGATTCCCGATGCCGAAACGAAATGGCAATCCCACACGGCGGGTGTATGCCCCGGAGTTCCGCGCGCAGCTTATCGAGCTGGTGCGGGCTGGACGGACGCCGGAAGAGTTGTCGCGTGAGTTCGAGCCGTCCGCGCAAACGATTCGCAACTGGGTGGTGCAGGCGGAGCGCGATCGCGGGGCCCGCACCGACGGACTGACCAGCGCCGAGCAGGCCGAGCTGCGGAAGCTCCGTCGGGAGAATCGCCAGCTCAAGCTTGAGCGCGACATCCTCTCAAAAGCGGCGGCCTGGTTCGCCCGGGAGACCGGCACGATCCCGAGTCCTATGAGCGGGTCTTCGGGTTCGTGAGGGACCACCAGGCCGTGTTCCCGGTGGCGACGATGTGTCGGCTCTGCCGGGTCTCCCCGAGTGGCTACTACGCGTGGCGCGAGCGGGGCCTGTCGCCACGCGCCGTGCGCGACGTGGTGCTCACCGCCCAAATCACGGCGAGTCACGCGCGCTCCGCCGGCACGTATGGCGCGCCGCGGATCCACGTCGATCTGCGCGACGCCGGCGAGCTCGTCGGGCGGAAGCGCGTCGCCCGACTGATGCGTCACGCCGGGCTCACTGGCGTCAGCCGGCGTCGCGGCGTGCGCACGACGCGCCGGGGGCCGGAGGAGATGGCCGCCGCCGATCTCGTACGGCGTGACTTCACGGCGCGCGGTCCTGATCAACTCTGGGTGGCGGACATCACCTACGTGCCCACCTGGACGGGCTTTCTCTATCTCGCCGTGGTGCTCGATATCTTCAGTCGGCGGATCGTGGGCTGGGCGATGGCCACGCATCTCCGGACGGAGCTCGTGCTCGCTGCCCTCGAGATGGCGCGTGTGCAGCGGCGACCGCACGGCGTCATCCATCACTCCGACCATGGGTCGCAATACACCTCTCTCGCCTTCGGCCAGCGCTGCGAGGCGCTGGGCGTGCGGCCGTCGCGCGGCACGGTCGGCGACTGCTACGACAATGCTCTCTGTGAAAGCTTCTTCGCCACGCTCGAGTGTGAGCTGCTCGATCGCCAGTCCTTCCCCTCTCAGGCCGAGGCGCGCATGGCCATCTTCCGGTTCATCGAAGGCTGGTATAATCCCCACCGCCGGCACTCCGCCCTCGGACAACTGTCCCCGATCGACTACGAACGTCTCACATCATCAACCCATGAAGCGGCTTGAATCCCAAGTCGCGACCCGTCCACTGAACCGGGGCAACTCCAGACATTGCCACGCTGCCGTTTAACTTGGACCACCTCGCGCACTTCGGTAATTCCCACGACGATCTGCGCGAGAACGTCCACGCCCTTGTCGCCCGAGCGTGCGGTAACCTCCACATCGGTGTAGCCCATCTCCTCCAGAAGGTGTTTAATCACGTGCTCAAAGGCGTAAGGGTCCGTCTCGGAGAGGCGATTGTGTAGAGCGTTTCGAACTGCCGCTCGCTGCGACACCACTAGCTCCAAAAGTTTGGCCGTTTCGGTGGGCGATGGTGCCCCGAGCTCGGAGAGCCCGGATCCTTGGAGGTGGGCCAGGCCAGCGGCAGTGGCCTGATACTTCAGGCCGGCGCGAGTCACTAAACTTCGCCCTGTCAGGTTGCGAAGGCGGTAGTACAAAAACGACCGGGCGGTACTCTCGGCGCGGATACGGCTCACGCGATGGGCATACTCTATCCATGGCTGCAGGAGGTCGCCACTCGAGGCGGGCCCACGCTCCGCAACAAGAGCGAGAAGCTTTATCAGCCCCTCGCGTTCGTCTATTTCGCGGACAACTACGCCATTAGAATGCTCTCGGAACTCTCTTCCCCGCTCGCTCTCCTCGAGCCTTCCGTCAGCACCTTCGACAACCAGGTCATAGCCAGTCGCAAGGTGCCAGTGGCCTGTCATGTGTCGGGGGTTAACTCTGTGGTTCGTGGCGGTCCAGACTTTCTGGGCCGCTTCGCGATACTCGCCGGTTAAACGCTCCGGAATCCACCGGTCAGGCTCCGTCCAATCGACGTTATCCTCAAACGTTCCCGTTTGCTCCCAGATCGCTGCTCGAAGTCCAGTCATCAATGTTCGCGGCGTCCCTTGAAGCACAGGGAGTAGACTCCGAACCGCGTCATACTCGGGGAAGGCCGCGATGCGAACATCTTCGCCGCTGACGATATCTGGCTCGGCAATTCGACCCTCCTTAATCCACGCGCGCAGCGCGAACGTGGCCGGCGCGGTGCGAACAAAAAGACTATCGGTACCCTGGCGAGCAATTGACATTGAGATCTGCGCGCTCATCGTCGCCGCCGGTGTCTGACCCTGCGGTATGATCATTCCCGCGCTAATAGCGCGCGTCGCGATCTCGTCATACCGAAGCGGGGTACCGACGTCACGCAGTACTTGCTCAGCCGCTTCCAAGTTCGTCATGCCCGGCCCCATTCAGGTTGCCAGCTTGTCGACGGAGTGAGGTCCACATTTATCCAATCAACCTATTAATCGTGTAACCGCTAGCCTTCAGGAGTTCGCCTACACATCGTCGTGTTCAAGAGACGCGAAACTAAATAGCCTGTCGCCAAGCTCGATGGCCTGTCGATTTGCTCGCGGCGCCGGACCACTGGGTTTTGGCCGCCCGCGTATTTGCGTTCAGGTAGAGTCTGGCGATGGACCGGTGGACGCCGCGACCATGAACCAACTGATCGGTACGATGCAGAACGTGCAGGCCGATCAAAGGCTTCTCGTTTCTTGGGGGGGCTTCAAGTCATCGATTGACAAAGAAGTGCCGGCCCAATTCTTCGGAGTCAGGTTGTGGGACCAAACAACCTTAATCGAGCAGCTCCCCGAACATTACGAGCGGCGCGTCTTCGATGCGTTCCGCGCCGAGTCGAAGCTGCGCACCCACTTAACGGCTCGCCAGGCGACGCAACACCAACGATGCCAGTTGGTCGATCTACATCAATTCTGTACTGATTGCGCCCCTGGACAACCGCGAAAAGACCATCTTTGAGCAACCCCAGTGTTGTCCCATGTGGACGGACACTGCTGTCACCTATTTCAATCGGCTGACCATGAGGGCCCTCTACTTCTTCACCCCGTCGTCCGGCGGCTCAATGCTCGCTGGGGGCTGACCGCGCTGCCTCAAGAACGAGAGCAACCAAGTTGCAAACATGGACGACAGCACTCCGACACCAAAGGACAAGGCGCGATCAAACCACGCGCCTGTGGCCCGGTTTCGTGCCTCGGCGGCCAGAACAGCCTGCACAACTTTCTGATCCGCTTCAACAACTAATTTGAGCTCCGCAGCCTGACGCCGAAGATCTGCAACCACCTGCTCTCGTGAGCGGAGTTCAACCTTCTGTGAGTCCACAAAACTCAACAAACGCGTGAGATCATTTTGCGTATGCGTTAGCGTGGCGATCTGTCGCGCCAATGACGGAGAGGGCTCCGTTCGGTCGTGAAAGCGGTGGTAGCCGAAATATATCGCGGCGACAAGAGCGATAAGCAGCAAGCAGCCGCCGGCCTCGTCACGATTCCGACCTGTAGAATAGGGTCGCCTAGGTACGCCATAACCGCGACGCCTCAGATCCTGACGTTCATGCGAGGTTGGGTCTCTCAGTCGCTCGCCTCTCCGAAACACTATGTGCGAAGTCTAATGCCTTATGTTTGCTAGTATCGTGTCGGGATCAGTACGGTTGGGCCCGTCCCCGCGCATCGGACGAGGGTCAAGTTGCCCCGCTCGAGCGCGCATCGACTGCTCGAAGTGAGAGGGAGGCACCGTGAAACAACGGGAACTCATTGCGCGACCTTGTCCGGCGTTTTGGATCGAATAAGGATGTTCTGATAAGAGAGTAGGCTGCCGCGGAGCGTCGTGGCGAGGTAGAGCGAGCTCGGAAGAAGAATCGACGTAGTCCCGAAGAGTGTGCTGGGCTACTTCTCGACGACGCCGCCCAAACCAGGTGGCTCATGGGGGGCGAACGGCCAGTTACAATGGTTTGAAGTTGTTGACGGCAAAGGCTACTAACGTGAGCGTCTAACTGGCGTTATTCGGCTTAACCAAACATGGAAATAAACCAATGGGTGAGTACGGAACGATTAAGGAGCTCGTAATTGACACGTGCATAGCAGAAGGGACGTTTCCTTCCTATGAGAAGCTCACGGGTCTGGTCAAGCAGCATTTTCCGGCAAGCAAGTGGAAGAAGTCGCACTATGCCTGGTACAAGTCGAAGATAAAAACCGGCGACATCGTTGTTCCGGCATGGCCGACAGAAGCCGACGCAGACGGCTCTGAAAGTGAAATAGCTGCGGCAGTCGAGGCTTCTATTGAAGCGAGTGTATCGCTTGAGAGGGATCTCCACTCGTACCTTTCCAGCCGGGTCGCTGCGATTGAAGCAGGCTTGGCTCTCGTACCAAACGGCGTTGAGTATGCGACCGAGGCCGGCCGCGTTGATCTGCTTGCAAAGGACGGAGACGGTTCGTTGGTCGTCATAGAGCTGAAGGCCGGCAAGGCAAAGGATGACGCTCTTGGCCAGCTGCTCGGTTACATGGGGTGTTTGTCTGAAGCAAACAGAGCGGTGCGAGGGATTCTCGTGGCGTCTAGTTTCGACCCAAGGGTTGTCTATGCGGCAAAAGCACTCGCATCGGTTAAGCTGGTCAAATACCAGGTCTCATTCACCATGGAAGAGCTCACGTAGGCCCACTCCGTAAGATGACGGCCGCGCGACAAGGTTCTACGCCCGATGGCTACTGGTGTGAAGGACCAAAGGACGGACTCGCCAATTGGCGATGGCCGCAACCTTAACGTCGCAATGCGGTCGGGTGATCTCGTCGGCCGCCATGAACGATGATCGGCTTCGTTGCGCTCCGGCTGGTCATGCCAAGTAGTCACGGAGCATAGCATTGCGGCGGCGATTCTATCAGCCTGGGATGAGCACGTGCGGCCTGTCGTCGAGGATCCGGCCGGAGAAGGTCGTTTGCATCGGTCGGGGTGGCAACATTCTGGGGGACCGGCCCCGGGAGAACAGCCGCTCCAGCGCCGGCGGTGCTGCCTCAGCCGAACGCCCGCCTTACGGCTGTGGAGCACTTCAACTCGTTTCACCGTCTCTACGACGAGTGCCATTGCTGAAGGCGACGGTCGCCGCGTCCTCACGAACGAGCGGAGACACGGCGGACCCCGGCATCTGGTCTAGCAGCAAATTCGCTCAACCGTATACGGACCGGATCCCGCACACTCAGCCAAAACTTCCCATCATCGCGCACGATCTTCACGTCGAACATGTCGCCACGCCGGCCGCATGCGCCGCGCTCGGCCAAATCCGCGAGATTCAAGACGAAGACGCCGATAGGCTCCACGGAGAGATCGTGACGGCGATAGCCGAGATGGAGAACGATGGCCGTAGCGGCCTCGCCGGCGCGGATATAGTAATCGAGGTTGGCATTCATGGTCCAATGTCGCTCGGCAGCAGCCGCGATGCGAATGTACGCGTCGGTCGGCCGACGGTTTGTGTTCGAGCCTCCAGCGGCGACAAGGTATCGATCGTGCACCTTCGCGCCCGGTGGGCCCAGCCACTCACGTAGGCGCCAGGCTACCCACGCGATGACGCGCGGGCTCTCGCCGAGGTCAGCCGGTGCTGGCATCTCAGTCCACCCAACGCGTTCAGTCAGAAATCTCTTGTCTCCATTTGGGAATACAAAATGATTCGCAGGGTTGAGGTTTCGAAGGGCGCGCTGACGGGGAGAGACTCCTCGCGCCTTACCTGCCGGCAGCACGTGACAATGTTTCAATCCGCGGCACCAGAGCGCATTCTCGTCGCTAGGCGAAAGAGGCCGGAGAGAGTAGTTCCATCTGCTTGGTGGATCCGCACTGATCAGGGAAAGCACCGGAACGTTACCTGCTTCGATCGCGTCACCGAGCTGGGTCGGGTCAAAGGTGCCGTCCAGAGCGCGAAGGAAGCACCAGATGCCAGGACTGTTATCGCTCTCCGCGGTCCGCTCCCCCGCGATCCACTGAAGCTCGCCTCTACGCGATCCGCGCACGATACACACGGGACTGGTACGGTCGTAATATGTGAGCAAGGCTTCGCTCCACGCGACGAGCCGGTCGGCAGGCGGAAAGGCCGGGACAACGAACGTTTCCACGAACTCCGAAAGGAGGCCCTCGAAATTGTCAGGCGGCACTGGTAAGACCAACTTTTCATGCATTTGCACGGCCCGGAAACTGAAGTGGTCAATTATGATTAGGATTGCAGGACACGCGCCGGGAACCTCTCACCCCGGTGTACTATCAACCAAAGCTCGCCGACTCCCTATGGATGGATGCCTCGGACGAGCTACGCGTTAAGACGCGACGCGATACGCGTCTTGGGGGCTGTCCAGCGGTATTTCAAGAGCCGTCAAGGGCCTCACGGAACCACACGCCTTGGGAGAGGGAGGTCTGGCAATCGGAGGACGCGGCGGTTGTTCAAGCCTGGTAGTCACGGAGCACTTCGTCATCGGCATTCTTGTCGATGAACTCCGTAATCCCTTTGAG